>NZ_JASHDO010000006.1:0-107393 GCF_047463615.1 Streptococcus infantis
CACACTTCTAGTTGCTGTGATTGTTGGTGATTGTCCGTTAACACCATTTCTTCCATCAGTGATTGTTGCCAACGGTTGGGTTGGATTTAGTGGTTGTCCTGGTCTTGCTGGATCCTCTACATAAATTTTTGTTTCAGTTCCATTTTTAATAGCGATTAAAGATTTTCCATCCGCACCTTTTGGTCCTGCTGGTCCTTGTGCCCCAGTTGCACCTTTTGGGCCCGCTGGTCCTTGAGGTCCTGGAGCTCCTGCTGGTCCTGCTGGCCCTTGTGCCCCAGTTGCACCTTTTGGGCCCGCTGGCCCTTGTGGACCTTGCGCTCCAGTTGGTCCTTGAGGGCCCACTGGTCCCCTTTGTCCTTGGGCTCCAGTTGGTCCAACTGGACCTTGTTGTCCGTCACGAATTGTTGTTGTTACATCACTACCGTCAGGATTATGTACTGTCAATATATGTGTTCCATTTTGACCATCAGTTATAGTTACTGTTGGAGTTTTCCCATCCGCACCTTTTGGACCTGCTGGTCCTTGTGGACCTTGCGCTCCCGCTGGTCCTTGTGGGCCTGCTGGTCCTCTTTGTCCTTGGGCTCCAGTTGCTCCTTGAGGGCCCGCTGGTCCTCTTTGTCCTTGGGCTCCAGTTGCTCCTTGAGGTCCCGCTGGCCCTGCTGGCCCTTGTGCCCCAGTTGCTCCTTGTGGTCCCGCTGGTCCTTGAGGTCCCGCTGATCCTCTTTCGCCATCTTTTATAGCTGTGTTTAAGATTAGTTCATCTTTTTCTGCGTTATAGTTCCCATCACCATCTTTATCTAAATAAAATGTAATATTATTAGTATCTCCCACTTTATTTTGAACTGCAGCTATTTTACCAATACCGTATTTCATTATACGTGGTTTGGCTTCTTTTACTGTAGTAGGATTTCCTACAGGAAGACCTAAAACATACTGATCTCCAAATTTATGAACTCGGTATGCTTGAGATTTTTCACCTTCTTCACCTTCAGAAACCAACTCTATAGCACCTTCCGCTAATTTAGTAGTCGGTATATAAAGTGTTTGAAAATCAACTTTTGTTTTAAAACTTGCCGTTGAAGGATTTGGTTGAGCAGGATTTGCATCTAGATATAATGGATCCGTTTCATAATAATAGTTAGAATTACTATATGGGTCATTACTAGTCGCAGATCCACCACCACCTTGGTCTACGTTAAATTCAACTGGACGTAAACGAAGAGATAAGTCTCCGTTAGGGTTAGTTATAGGTAAACTAAACGTAATTGTTTGACTTTTGTTTGTTTCTACTGCAGCATCTAAACTGTAGCCTGAATGAGAAACAAAGTTTCCACCCTTACTAATGTTTTTAACTTGATTTCTTAAGTTTGGTGTTATAACAGTAGCAGATGTAGGTTCACCATAACCTGTTCCCTTATCTAAGATAAAGTTGTTATTAACAAACTCTCTAGGATTTCCTGGCGCAGAATAATTAATTGTAAAGTTAACACTATTACCACTACGTACTGTCGTTACATCATAATGGATTTCTTGGCCACCACGTGAATGTCCTATACCACGAAATGAATGTGATCCCTGACTGATGTCAGAAAATGCAATAGTATTGTTTGGATTTAAGATTGGTTTATTTTCTGGCCCACCCGCTCTAAATCCACTACCAACCGAACGGAATCCACTACGTCCGTTTTCCAAATCTTCCTTACGAATAGCTGGATTTTGACGAGCATCTGAAAGACTGAGTGCAGGTTTCAAGATTTCGTTAGTTACTTCTGGAGCTGAAGTTACTTCAACTTTAGCAGGTGTGCTAGTTGACAAATCAGCACTAGCAACTGCTGAACGATCAGTTGTTACAGATGGTTTAATCTCTTCTTTTGCTTCAACTGAATCAGCTTTCTTCACTACAGGAGTTTCTGACACCGTTTTTTTATCTGATTCAGAACGAAGTTCTAAACCAATGATAGCTGAGTGAATAGATGACTCAGCTGCTGATACTTCAGCTTCTGTTGCATCTGCTTTCCCAAGCAAGATTTGACCGGTTTGGATACTTGCTTGTAAGTTATTTACACTAGCTTCTGTATATAACTTACTTTCTAATTTCTTAGCACGCGAAAGAATCGTTAATAATTTTGACTTATCAACTGAATCTTGATGATTTGTTTCTTCTTTTTTATCTTTCGCTTCTTCAGCTTCTTCTTTCGGTGCTTTAGCATCTTCAGGTTTAGCTGGAGTTACGTCTACCGGATTAGCAACTGCAGGAGCTGCATAGGTTGTTTCTTTGCTAGATGTAGAAGCTTCCGCTGGTTTATTAGCTTCTTCCACCATATCAACAGAAATACTGTTAGTAACTACTGGATTATGTTCTTCTGCTTGTACTGCTTGAGCATTAGCAGCAGCTCCCAAAACTAAAGCTGTCCCGAGCAAGACACTTGCTGCACCAAAGTGATACTTACGAATAGAATATCGTTGTTGCAGACTATACCAGTCAAATGACTTTTTATGTGAATGTTTCATCATTTACTCCTTAATATTTTTTCTACTTTAGTATATACCAATTTAGGACATTAATCAAGTTTTATCATTAATATCATATATTGTTGACTCTTTTTGTAACATGGAGATATATTTTATTTTTTGAATATCGAATACTTGCTTTTGAGTATTGCTTCTTGTATAACATAACCATAAATGTGATACTAGATACATAATAGAAAATACCTATATGCCCAATCTTTTATCTACAAAATAATAAGGACAATTACTCTGAATGGAAATTGTAATTCCGAATCATGACTTGTTTAGATTACATGCACTTGACAAAAAAACAGGAGGTACAGAACGAATCCAAAAAAAATGGTTTAAATTGATTATGGACAACTTTCCCAAATATTGACATCCAATCTTCTGTTAACGAAATAATGACAGATTTAATTTATAATACTAGTATGGAAGATTTTCATCAACATCTGCTTACTCATTCACAATCTTTTCAATTACTTGAGTATATTTTAACAATGAAAGACTGCATATTTATTGAACGGTTAAAAATCTTCAGGCAAGTAATACCAATCTCTATCGATTAGGTTGAAACATTACAAAAACTCCATTTTTTCATTTTCAGATTGAATTATCTTTCCCCCCTACTACAATTCTAGGCATTGAAACTGATATTCGCTATTTTTTGCTCTACACTATTCAGAGAACTATTATTTGCTTGACTAACTTTTTTCAACATTCCTGAAGAAGACTTAGCAGAGTTTGCTGATTTCTTCTATAAAATCACAAATTATCCAATGTGATTTGCAATTGATAGATCGTACAAATTGATATTAACTATCAGTTTCTCTGAAAAATTAGGATTTGAAATGAGTCTGGACATCATGCCCTATCCCTAACTTTCGTAGATATCCATTCTTACAATTGTAATAAGCGTTCTAACTTCGATATTTGAGATCAATTAGAAATCAGCAACAAAATTTTTGATCAAACAGATTAAAAATTTAATTTTTATAACTTCTTTATCACTTACATACTAAAAAGACTCAATAATACTTATAAGTCACTATAATATTTGTAGTCGGTAGATTCCCTATAGATATTATGAAGCCAATTTTGTTGTGTAGAAGAGCAAATATTTTAAACTCAAAAAAAGGTTGAGACAGACTTGTCTTCAACCTTTTTGTATTATATTTTGTACTTATTAAAGTGAGTTAACGTCAACCTTGATACCCACACCTTGAGTAGTTGTAATTGTCAAGCTTGTTACGTAAGTACCTTTAGCAGTAGCTGGTTTAGCTTTTTGGATTGTTTCGTTGAATGCTTTGAAGTTTTCAACCAACTTGTCAGCTTCAAATGAAACTTTACCGATGATAGCTTGTACGATACCTGCACGGTCTGCACGGTAAGTGATTTTACCACCTTTAGACTCTTCAACTGCTTTAGCAACATCCATTGTTACAGTACCAGTTTTAGGGTTTGGCATCAAGTTACGAGGTCCAAGGACACGTCCAAGACGTCCAACAAGAGCCATCATGTCAGGTGTAGCGATAACTACGTCGAAGTCCAACCAACCATCGTTGATTTTAGCAACAAGGTCGTCTTCACCAACGAAGTCTGCACCAGCAGCTTTTGCTTCTTCAGCTTTTGCACCACGTGCAAATACAAGAACACGAGCTGTTTTACCAGTACCGTTTGGCAATACCATTGCTCCACGGATTTGTTGGTCAGCTTTTTTCACGTCGATGTTCAAGTTGTAAGCAACTTCTACAGTTGCGTCAAATTTTGCAAAGTTAGTTTCTTTTGCAAGAGCTACAGCTTCTTCTACGCTGTACGCTTTTGTGCTGTCGATTTTCTCAAGTGCAGCACGAAGTTGTTTGCTTTTTTTAGCCATTTTCTATTCTCCTTGTAAGTGGTTCAATCGATTTTCATCTCCCACGTCACTTCTCGAAATGATGAAGTCTTGCGGGTTATATAGGGATGTTATTGATTAGTCAACAACGTTGAATCCCATAGAACGAGCAGTACCTTCGATCATACGCATTGCAGACTCAAGGTTTGCAGCGTTCAAATCTGGCATCTTAGTTTCTGCAATTTCTTGTACTTGCGCACGAGTAACTGAAGCAACTTTTGTTTTGTTAGGTGTACCTGATCCTTTTTCAACACCTGCAGCTTTTTTCAAAAGAACAGCAGCTGGTGGTGTTTTAGTGATGAAAGTAAATGATTTATCTTCGTAAACTGAGATAACAACTGGAATGATCATACCAGCTTGATCAGCTGTACGAGCGTTGAACTCTTTTGTGAATCCCATGATGTTGATACCAGCTTGACCAAGAGCAGGTCCAACCGGTGGAGCTGGTGTAGCTTTACCAGCAGGGATTTGCAATTTTACAAGTTTTTCGACTTTTTTAGCCATTTTTAAATCCTCCTTTGTGGTTTTGGCGGTAATGTAAGATTTTTACCTCCCACAAGTATGTTTTACACATACCCATCTATTATACACTATTTTAAAAAAAATGCAAGAGAAATTTTTATTTCTGTTACACTTTTTTGGTGAAATCAATCTTCAGAATCTTCTACCACGATGGAGTGAATTCATTCAATCAAAGTCAGTACAAAACTCACTCCATTTTCAGTAATACCACTTTCTACAAAACCAAGGGACTCAAAACATCTTCTAGAAATCCGATTGAAAGTGTAAATTTCTTGAACTTCCAATTGTTTCCAACCCTTTTGACGAGCTAGATCAATCAAAACCTTCAAAACCTTGCGTCCAAGACCTTGATATCGATAAGTTGGATTGCCAATCACAATAGGAACATTCTCCTGAGATAAGGTTACATCCCCAATTGGAAGCCACTCTCCCTTTTCTCGAAACTCAATCCAGAACAAATCCCCGTTACTTTCTAAATAGGAATACATGGTATTTAATTTTTCCGAACTATAAGGTATTCTAATACCGTCTACAAGTTCCACCAAATCCACATCTTGATACCAGGCCAAAGCTGCATCACGATGATCTGCTAAAAAATAGGGAACTAGACGTAAGGAATCATCTATCTGAATGATTTTTGTCATCATTTTCTACTCCTAATACTAGCTCCGCTGCTTGATTAAAACCATCACACCAGTTATACCATTTTGCCTCATATTCATCTTGAGATAAGACATGATTTTTTAAATCCAGAATAGAGTATATCTTTCTTTCCTCACAAGCTTTTGCATAAAGATGATAGATTTCATCACCACCATCTTTATCAAACTCAGCAGAAATCGTATCCTGACCTAGCAACAATGCCTGATAAGCTCTGTGATGCCCGTCTGTAATTAGCAAGCGATCTCCAAATGCAATAATACTGATTGGATTAATACTTGGCTTTTCTTCCGACTGATAGAGCATCTGAATATCTAGCAACTTCTTCTCTGATAAGTAAAGTTGACTCGGATGAAGATCTTTTATCTTGACTTTCATTTTTACTTCCTCACGAAGGGTTAATACCTACTTCTGCTTGCCTGTAAAGCGCCATTGAAAGCGAAGCTTATCATAAAAAGGAAATTCGATAAATAAGATTCCTAGACCTAAGCACAAGCTAGCCAAAACATCTGACGGGTAGTGGACTCCTAGATAGACTCTTGAAACAAGGACACTAACGAGGTAAATTCCTAATAAACTCTGCAGAGGCAGTTTCAATCTTGTGCTTTTCACTCTCTGACTTAGGATAATAATCAAAGACCCGATGAGTAAGGTCACCGCCAGAGAATGGCCACTCGGGAAAGAAAAGCCCTTTTCTTCCACTAAATGTAAAATATCTGGTCGGGGACGTTGATAGAGGTGTTTTAGAGACACAATTAAAATTCCAGCAAGACTAAGATTCCCAGCTACCAAGAGGCTTTCGCTCTTCCATTTTTTCAGATAAAATATGGCAGACAAGATAATAGCCCAACTGATGACAACTGGTAAATCAATCAGCCGTGTGATTCCACGAAAAATCATAGTCAAGTTCTCGGGTAAATCCCCTCGAATAGCTGTTTGAACTGATGAGTCCAATGTTTGCAATTGTTCTGGATAAAACTTAACGACATAACCCAAAATTACAAATAGTAAAAGGGCAAAAGAGCCCTTTGTTAAATATGTTTGTTTATCTTTCATAACGTTTTAAAGTTACCTTTAGGAAGACATAAATCAACCAAAATGCTAGAGCAAAGATAATGCCTTCGATTAGATTAAAAGGCAAAACCATAGTCAGCAGATAGTTGCTCAGTCCTAGAATTTTCTCAATATCAAAGTTGGCAAACTTAGCGTATAAAGGAACAGCATAGACGTAGTTCAGAACTAACATGACCAAAGTTAGACCAAGTGTGCCAGCTACTGAAGCTAGGACAAAACGCATGGTTGTACGCTCTTTTTTCCAAATCAAACCAAAAGCAATCACAAATACTCCTAAAGCAACAATATTCATCGGTAGGCCGATATAAGTGCTGACTCCTTGATTGTTCAACATTAATTTCAACAAAGAACGAAGGAGGATAACTCCTAAAGCTGCAGGCAAATCCATCACCACCAAGCCCACAAGGACTGGTAAGATACTGAACTCAATCCTTAAGAAGGATGCCGCAGGTAGAAGCGGAAAGTCAAAGTACATCAACACAAATGAAAGTGCTGATAAAATTGCAATGGTCGAAAGTCGACGTGTGTTTGTCATAACAGGTTCCTCCAATTTTCTATAAAATCAGAAGAAGTTGGAAAGTTTCTCTCTATCTACTCTCTTACCCTATCTCAAAAAACAACCTAATCCTGTTAAACAGGAGGTTCTAATTTACTATAAAATGAAGCAGAATAGACAAAGCTATCCTTTCGTCTTCTCCCATCCAGACTATACTGTCGGTTGTGGAATCTCACCACATCAGCTTGCGCTCGCGGACTTCTTTTACTAAGATATTTTGAATTAATCTAGGCGTCGCAGTCGAAGATGATACTTAAGTATATCGAGACAAGACAACGACGAGTAAGCCAAAATAGCTAGTAAAAGTCACCGCCGGTCGGGAATCTCACCCAGCCCTGAAGACTCTTTTATGATAACAAAAAAAACTTGCGCTTGCAAGCTTTTTGTCAGTTGTAACTATTTTTATTTCAACTTATCCGTTTCGTAGGTATGAATCAATTCCAAACCAGCAAAGTTTTGCTGTCTGAGTGCCTCATAAACAATCATACAAACGGTATTGGAAACATTGAGACTACGAACATGCTCATCATTCATGGGAATGCGGAGAGCCTTTTCTGGATGCTCACGCATAAATTCTTCAGGCAAGCCCTTATCTTCCCTCCCAAAGAGAAAATAGTGATCCCCTTCTGTCGTAAAGTCTGCATCTGAATAGGCCTTTTCTGCAAACTTAGAAATCAAGTAGACCTGGCCATCCATTTTTTCCATAAATTCATCTAAACTATCATAGAAATAAATCTCAAGTTTGTCCCAATAATCCAAACCAGCTCTCTTCATCTTACGGTCATCAATCGGAAAGCCCATTGGTTTGATAATATGAAGGGGCGCATTTGTTGCTGCGCAGGTACGCGCAATATTGCCTGTGTTTTGTGGTATCTGGGGTTCAAATAATACAATGTGATTTGTCATGCCTTGTTTCCTCTCACTAATGCAAAAAAATAGCCACACTGCCCGGAGTCAAGCTCAGCAAACAGTGTGGTTAAGGCATCGTTAACTTACCTCACAACAGGTTTGAAGTAAATCAGCGAAACTACTTTTTTAGTATATCACTTTCAGCTTGATTGTCAATAGAAATGACTTGATTTTTTTCATTTTTTTTACAAGCATATTTACAAAAGGTAGAAATGCATCAGTCAGACTAAAAAATCACAGAAAAACAGTATGGAAATTGTATAATTTTAGACATCTATTCAGTTGCGGGCAACAAGTTTTTATCAAGTAAAACAAAGAAAACGACAAACTTTGCTTTTTAGTAGGGAAATTGGTCGGTTGCCGAGTGCATTTTATTCTAAAAAAGAGTATGATAGATACATATTGAAAAAGTAGGTTATATAACATGAAGATTATTCTTGTCGGAGGGGGGAAAGTTGGTTCTGCCCTTTGTCGTTCACTTGTCGCTGACAATCATGATGTTGTCTTAATTGAACAGAACGAAACCGTTCTTAACTACATGACAAGCCGTTTTGATATTATGGGAATTGCAGGTAATGGAGCTGATTTTGCTATACTAGAAGCAGCTAATGTCCAAGACTGTGATATTTTTATTGCTATGACTCAGTATGATGAAGTCAACATGGTTTCAGCTCTTCTGGCTAAAAAAATGGGGGCTAAAGAAACTATTGTTCGTGTCCGCAATCCTGAATATTCCAACCCCTATTTCAAAGAAAAAAATATTCTAGGTTTCTCTCTGATTGTCAATCCTGAACTCCTTGCAGCTCGTGCTATCGCTAATATTATCGATTTCCCAAATGCTCTATCTGTTGAGCGTTTTGCAGGTGGTTTGGTTAGTCTAATGGAATTTGTTGTCCGTAAGGATAGCAATATCTGTCAAATGTCTATCGCAGACTTCCGGAAAAAGTTTGGCAATGTTATCGTCTGCGCTATCGAGCGAGACCATAAGCTCATGATTCCAAGTGGAGATATGGTCCTCCAAGACAAGGATCGGATCTTTGTTACAGGTGATCGGGTTGACATGATGCTCTTTCATAACTATGTCAAATCTCGTGTTGTTAAAAGCTTACTCATTGTCGGTGCTGGAAAAATCGCTTACTATCTCGTTGGCATTTTAAAGGATAGCCGTATTGATACCAAGGTCATTGAGCTCAATCCAGATCGCGCAGCATTTTTCAGCCAAAAATATCCCAAACTCTATATTGTCCAAGGTGACGGAACGGCAAAAGATATTCTCCTAGAGGAAAGTGCTCAACATTACGATGCTGTCGCAACTCTTACTGGCGTTGACGAAGAAAATATCATTACTTCTATGTTCTTAGATAGTATAGGTGTTCAGAAAAATATCACCAAAGTTAATCGAACTAGTCTACTAGAGATTATCCATGCACCTGAGTTTTCTAGTATCATCACACCAAAAACCATCGCTGTAGATACCATTATGCACTTTATCCACGGTCGTGCTAATGCCCAATATTCAGATCTTCAAGCTATGCACCACCTAGCAAATGGACAACTTGAGACTCTTCAATTCCTCATCAAGGAAGCCAATAAAATGACTGGCAAACCTTTGTCTCAACTTAAATTCAAAAAAGATTTGTTGATCGCTGCTATTATTCGTAATGGGAAAACCATCTTCCCAACTGGTGAAGATAGCCTTCAAGTCGGTGATAAGTTAGTTGTCATCACATTATTATCAAATATCACCAAGATTTATGATCTGTTAGAGAGGTAAACTATGAATAGAAGTATGGTACGATTTCTTCTTGCAAAGCTACTCTTGATCGAAGCTGGTCTACTCTTGGTTCCAGTTAGTATTGCTCTTTATTATCGAGAATCTAGCCAAGTTTTCACAGCTCTTTTTTCTACTATTGGTATACTTGTAGTTCTAGGTCTTCTCGGCATCATTAGCAAACCTAAAAAACAACGTATCTATGCAAAAGAAGGGGTATTGATTGTTGCTCTCTGCTGGATCCTCTGGTCTTTCTTTGGGGCTCTTCCTTTCGTCTTTTCTGGACAAATCCCCAATATCATAGATGCCTTCTTTGAGATTAGTTCTGGCTTCACAACAACAGGAGCAACCATTTTAAATGACGTTTCTGTATTAAGCCGTTCTCTTCTATTTTGGAGGAGTTTTACCCACCTCATCGGAGGGATGGGGGTGCTTGTGTTTGCTCTAGCGATTATGGACAACGCTAAAAATAGTCACCTAGAAGTTATGAAGGCTGAGGTTCCAGGACCAGTATTCGGTAAGGTGGTATCTAAACTAAAAAATACAGCTCAAATCCTTTATATCCTCTACTTGGCTATGTTTGCACTCTTTGTGGTTATTTATTACCTTGCCGGGATGCCACTCTACGATAGTTTTGTTATCGCTATGGGTACTGCTGGTACTGGTGGCTTTACTGTTTACAATGATGGAATAGCCCACTATCACAGTTCTCTCATTACCTATCTGACAAGTATCGGGGTTTTGATGTTTGGCGTCAATTTCAACCTCTACTACTACCTCATGCTCCGTCGTATCAAGGAATTCTTTTTTGATGAAGAACTCCGAGCATATCTCTTGATTGTAGCCATATCAACTGGCTTAATCACGCTTAACACACTCCACCTCTATAGCGGAGTTTCACAAAGCTTTGAGATGGCCTTCTTCCAAGTATCTAATATCATCACCACTACCGGTTTTGGATATGGAGATATCACGAACTGGCCCTTGTTTTCTCAATACATCTTACTAATGCTGATGGCAATCGGTGGTTCTGCTGGCTCCACTGCTGGTGGTCTCAAGGTCATCCGTGGAGTCATCTTATCTAAAATTGCTAAAAATCAAGTCTTGTCTACTATATCACCTCACCGTGTGTTAACTCTCCAGGTCAATCAAACAGTCATTGATAAGGATACCCAGCACAAGATTCTGAAGTATTTTGTGGTTTATATCATGATTCTACTCAGCTTGATTTTCATCGTCAGCTTAGATACCAATAATTTAATGGTTGTCACAAGTGCTGTTTTCAGTTGCTTTAACAATATCGGTCCTATTTTAGGAACAACAGCTAGCTTCTCTATCTTTAGTCCGTTTTCAAAAATTCTGCTATCGTTTGCCATGATTGCGGGACGACTTGAAATTTACCCAATCATCTTGCTCTTTATGAAACGCACTTGGTCTAAACGATAGAACAATCAAATTCATACCCTATCTCCCCTCTTCAAGGAACCTTTGAAAGGGGAGTTTTTAGTTTTATACTCAATGAAAATCAAAGAGCAAACTAGGAAGCGAGCCGCAGGCTGCTCAAAACACTGTTTTGAGGTTGTGGATAGAACTGACGAAGTCAGCTCAAAGCACTGCTTTGAGGTTGTAGATAAGACTGACGGAGTCAGTCACATATATAATCCAAGGCGAAGCTGACGTGGTTTGAAGAGATTTTTGAAGAGTATCAAAAGACAAGTCAGCCTTAAAATCTGACAATTGGGGAAATATATCACCCCACATCCTATCTTTGAGCTATAATGAGAAAAAAATCTAGGGGATACTTTATGGAAAAAGTCACAAAATCAATTCGACTACTCTTGTTCTTTGCCTTAATCCAACTTGGTCTTTGTAGTTGCATCTTTTGGTCTGGAACTTCTCTAGCCCTCAAACAATCCTGCTTTTATTTTTTACTGGCCTTATTAGCCTTATCCGGAACTTGTGCCTTTATACATTATTTATCTAGTCACAACCAGGCTACAAATAGCATTCTTGATCGCAATCGCTTTATCTTTTTATTGTATAGCATGATGGTTATTGTCAATCTTTGCGGGGTTGGACTTGTTCTGTCAGAGAGTATCGTCACAGTTAACTTACTTCAAAAAGAAGCCGTAGACCTCATACTGCCTTCCTTCTTTTTTCTATTTGGAGTCGACCTCGTCACCTTTCTCCCTTTGAAAAAATGGAGAAGATTACAAAGAAATTCCAGCAGCAAGGAAGTACGTTTTTCCATTCTAGTTATTTCCATTCTAATCTTCCTACGTAATCCAATCACCATTTTGTCCATCGCTTTTTACATCGGTCTTGGGGCTCTCTTTCTCAGTTTTTTATTTCCCAAGAATCTGAGACAGGATGTATCATTTTACAGCCATTTGATTCGGGATATTCTATTTGTCATTTGTACCCTTCTGTTATGGTAGCAGATAGAATCCAGCAATTATGTTATAATTAAATAAAATTTTTTAGGAGACATATCAATGAACTTTTTTAAAGATTTTCGTAAACGACTCGCTTGGTTTGGGATCTTGTTAGTAGCCATCGTTCTCTCTCAAATTCCTATGATTACTTTAGGTTTACTTCAAGGGACCCAAATTGTACCTATCTGGTCATCACTTATCGTAGCCCTTATTTCCATTCTTGTCATCGCCATCTTTTTATACGGTGCCCACAAGAGCAAGTTACTGGTATTTAAACCTAAACTCTTAACGATTAGTGATGTTCCTCGTATTGTTTTGAGTTATTTGACTATCTTTGTCGGTAATCTTGTGGGAGGTATCTGGCTACAACTCATTAATCAAACGACCACTTCCAACCAACAAATTATTAACAACCTTGTTTCTGAAAGCACTCTGATTGGTAGTTTCTTCCTCCTTGTTTTAATCGCACCTATCTGTGAGGAAATCATCTGTCGCGGAATTATTCCGACCAAACTCTTCCAAGGCTACGAAAAGTTTGGCTATGTCATCGGTTGGCTAATCTTTCTTCTAGCACATAGACCTTCTAACCTCCCTTCCTTCTTGATTTATGGTTGGATGTCTGCCGTCCTCACTTGGACTGCTTATCGCACACGACGTCTAGAGTTATCCATTTTAGTTCATATGGTACTCAATAGCATCAGTTTCATCTTGCTTGCTCTCGTAACCATTCTTCTCAAAAATGTTGGTATCTAAACAGATCTAATATCCAATTCCCTTTGATTTTTTTTGCAGATCAATCAAAGGGAATTTTTGTTTCTATTTTCCTAGAGCTTATAAAATTTACCTCTATCTAGCTTCTCTAAAAAATTTTTTAAAAAAATTTAAAAATATTTTTATGCATTAAATTTATAGAATATAAAAATAAGTTAAATTAACATACATGTCTATGAATAATCTTATAAAAAAATGTAAGAAATCCCTTAAAATAGGCTTTTCTAGGACTTTTAGGCTTTATCATTTTCCTTGTAAAGCATATTAAATTGTGTTAATATTAAAATGTAAGCGATACCAAAACAGTTTGGTACACACAAGAAAAAAGGAGGATTCACATGTCTTCACATCCAATTCATGTTTTCTCAGAAATTGGGAAACTGAAAAAAGTTATGTTGCACCGTCCAGGCAGGGAGTTGGAAAACTTGTTGCCGGACTATCTTGAAAGGCTTCTTTTTGATGATATTCCTTTCTTGGAAGATGCTCAAAAAGAACATGATGCATTTGCTCAAGCTCTTCGTGATGAAGGAATCGAAGTTCTATATCTAGAGCAGCTGGCTGCTGAATCATTGACTTCCCCAGAAATCCGCGATCAATTTATCGAGGAATACTTAGACGAAGCCAACATCCGTGGTCGTCAAACCAAGGCCGCTATTCGTGAGTTGCTTCAAGGCATTACAGACAACCAAGAATTGGTTGAAAAAACGATGGCTGGTGTTCAAAAAGCTGAATTGCCAGAAATTCCTGAAGAAGCAAAAGGTTTAACTGACTTAGTTGAGTCAGACTATCCATTTGCTATTGATCCAATGCCAAACCTCTACTTCACTCGAGACCCATTTGCTACAATTGGTAATGCCGTATCGCTCAACCACATGTATGCAGATACTCGTAACCGTGAAACTCTTTATGGTAAATACATTTTCAAACACCATCCAATCTATGGTGGAAAAGTTGAATTGGTTTACAACCGTGAAGAAGATACACGTATCGAAGGTGGGGATGAGTTAGTTCTTTCTAAAGACGTTCTTGCAGTAGGTATTTCTCAACGTACAGATGCAGCTTCTATTGAAAAACTCTTGGTTAACATCTTCAAGAAAAATGTTGGCTTCAAGAAAGTTATAGCATTCGAATTTGCTAACAACCGTAAATTCATGCACTTGGATACTGTATTCACCATGGTAGACTATGACAAGTTCACTATTCACCCTGAAATCGAAGGTGACCTTCATGTTTACTCTGTTACTTATGAAGATGAAAAACTCAAGATTGTTGAAGAAAAAGGTGATTTGGCTGAACTTCTTGCTCAAAACCTTGGCATAGAAAAAGTTCATTTGATCCGTTGTGGTGGAGGCAATATCGTAGCAGCTGCGCGTGAACAATGGAATGATGGATCTAACACTTTGACCATCGCACCTGGTGTGGTAGTTGTTTATGCCCGCAATACCGTGACCAATAAGATTTTGGAAGAATACGGACTTCGCTTGATTAAGATTCGCGGAAGTGAATTGGTTCGGGGCCGTGGTGGACCTCGTTGTATGTCTATGCCATTTGTACGCGAAGACATTTAAGCCCTCCCTCTCTCTGTTTAGCGCCTGCTAACAGAATTAAAGCTTGTTAGAAAAGGATTTATAGAATGACACATTCAGTATTTCAAGGAAGAAGTTTTCTAGCTGAAAAAGATTTTACCCGTGCCGAGCTCGAATATTTGATTGGCCTTTCCGCTCATTTGAAAGACCTCAAAAAACGCAACATTGAGCACCACTACCTAGCAGGTAAAAATATTGCTCTTTTATTTGAAAAAACTTCTACTCGTACACGCGCAGCCTTTACAACTGCTGCAATCGATCTTGGAGCACACCCAGAATATTTAGGTGCCAATGATATCCAACTAGGTAAGAAAGAATCTACTGAAGATACAGCAAAAGTTTTAGGACGTATGTTTGATGGTATCGAGTTCCGCGGTTTCAGCCAACGTATGGTTGAAGAATTGGCTGAATTCTCAGGTGTTCCAGTATGGAATGGTCTAACTGACGAATGGCACCCAACTCAAATGCTCGCTGACTATTTGACAGTACAAGAAAACTTCGGACGCCTTGAAGGATTGACCTTGGTTTACTGTGGTGATGGACGTAACAACGTTGCCAACAGTCTTCTTGTAACTGGAGCTATCCTTGGTGTCAATGTCCACATCTTCTCACCAAAAGAACTCTTCCCAGAAAAAGAAATCGTTGAATTGGCTGAAGGATTTGCTAAAGAAAGTGGCGCTCATGTTCTGATCACTGAAGATGCTGATGAAGCCGTTAAAGGGGCAGATGTTCTTTACACCGACGTTTGGGTATCTATGGGTGAAGAAGATAAATTCGCAGAACGCGTAGCTATGCTTAAACCTTACCAAGTCAATATGGACCTCGTTAAGAAAGCAAATAATGAAAACTTGATCTTCCTACACTGCTTGCCAGCCTTCCATGATACTCACACTGTTTATGGTAAAGACGTTGCTGAAAAATTCGGTGTCGAAGAAATGGAAGTAACAGATGAAGTCTTCCGCAGCAAGTACGCTCGTCACTTCGACCAAGCAGAAAACCGTATGCACACTATCAAAGCTGTTATGGCTGCTACACTAGGAAATCTCTATATTCCAAAAGTGTAATACTAACTTTATACTCAATGAAAATCAAAGAGCAAACTAGGAAGCGAGCCGCAGGCTGTACTTGAGTACGGCAAGGCGAAGCTGACGTGGTTTGAATTTGATTTTCGAAGAGTATTAACAAACAGCTTAGGGGCTGAGACTAGTGTTTTAGTCCAGTCCCTTTTTGTAGTAGAAACGAGAACTGAGTTGGAATTTGAAAACAGTCACATTCAAGCTACTAGCTTAACATTCAACCCAAACCTCATAACAAAAAATTAACTGCCTCCCCAGTTATTTATATGTCTAGAATTCCAACTCTGCTCGTTTGTAGAAAGCCTTCTTTCTCAACTACCAAATCCAATCATTTAACCAAATCTTGGTTTTAGCCCATCTCAAAGAAAGGAGCGCTCATGTCACATCGTAAAATTGTTGTCGCTCTTGGAGGGAATGCTATTCTCTCTACCGATCCATCTGCTCAAGCCCAAGAAGCAGCTCTAGCTGAAACAGCTCGCCATCTGGTAAAACTAATCCAAAACGGTGATGAACTCATCATTACACACGGAAATGGACCGCAAGTCGGTAACTTGCTCCTTCAACATCTAGCGGCAGATTCTGAAAAAAATCCAGCCTTCCCTCTAGACTCACTCGTAGCCATGACTGAAGGTAGTATCGGTTTTTGGCTCCAAAATGCTTTAGATAATGCTTTGCTTGATTTGAAATTGGAAAAACCTGTTGCGTCTATTGTAACGCAAGTAGTCGTGGACAAAGATGATCCTGCATTTCTTAACCCAAGCAAACCAATCGGTCCTTTCTACTCAGAAGAAGATGCCAAAGTAGAAAGTGAACGAACTGGAGCTACCTTTAAAGAGGATTCGGGTCGCGGTTGGCGTAAAGTCGTTGCTTCGCCAAAACCTATTCACATCAAAGAAATCGATAGTATCCGAGCATTGCTAAACGCAGGTCAAGTTGTTATCGCTGCAGGCGGTGGAGGTATTCCTGTAATCGAAAATGAAAACGGTTACCTATCAGGGGTAGAAGCCGTTATCGATAAGGACTTTGCATCTCAATGCTTGGCAGAACTGGTTGAAGCCGATCTCTTCATCGTTTTGACTGGCGTAGATTATGCTTATGTCAACTATAACAAACCAAATCAAGAAAAATTGGAGCAGGTAACTGTTAGCCAACTCCAAGAATACATCCAAGAGGGGCAATTTGCTCCTGGTAGTATGCTACCAAAAATCCAAGCTTCCATTGATTTTGTAACCAATCGTCCAGCAGGAAAAGCCGTCATCACTTCCCTCAGCAATTTGGGAGCCTTGATTGAATCTGATAGCGGAACAATCATCGTTAAAGATTAGCATCTTAGTGATACTTTACAAGAAAGTTTAGTCAGCACTCTTGCCACCATCATTCGTTTTTATACTGTGTGACATAGTTTAGGAGGAAAAACAAATGAGTGAAAATAAAAAAAGGTTTCAAATGCCTTCATCATACACTGTTTTGATCATCATCATTGCCATTATGGCATTTTTGACCTGGGTCATTCCTGCAGGTAAGTATGATACCAATGAAGCAGGTAACCTCATCGCAGGTACCTATCAAACTGTTGACTCTAATCCTCAAGGGATTTACGATGTCTTTATGGCCCCAATTCGTGCCATGCTCGGTCACAAACCAACTAGCGCAGCAATCGACGTTGCCTTCTTTATCCTTATGGTCGGAGGTTTCCTTGGTGTCGTAAACGCTACTGGTACACTCGATGTAGGGATTGCCTCCATCGTTAAAAAATACAAGGGCCGCGAAAAAATGTTGATTCTCATCCTCATGCCCCTCTTCGCACTTGGAGGAACTACCTATGGTATGGGTGAAGAAACCATGGCCTTCTATCCCCTTCTTGTCCCTGTAATGATGGCAGTTGGTTTTGACAGTATCACTGCCGTAGCCATCATCTTACTAGGTTCTCAAGTTGGTTGTTTGGCATCTACATTGAATCCATTTGCTACTGTTATCGCCTCTGATACTGCGGGAATCTCTTCTATGGATGGGGTTATTCTCCGTGTTATCTTCTGGTTTGTAATGACAGGTATCAGCACTTACTTTGTCTATCGTTATGCAGAAAAGATTCAAAAAGATCCTACTAAATCACTCGTTTACGCTCAACGCGAAGAAGATATCAAACACTTTAATGTTTCAGAAAACGATGATGCACCATCTACCTTGAGCAAGAAACAAAAACATGTCCTCGCTTTATTTGTATTAACCTTTATCATTATGATTGCAAGTTTCATCCCTTGGGTTGATTTGCATGTTACTGTATTTGAAGACTTCAAGAATTGGTTAATCGGCCTTCCTGTAATTGGAGGAGTTATCGGTTCATCTGCTCAACCATTTGGTAGCTGGTACTTCCCAGAAGGCGCTATGCTCTTTGCCGTTATGGGTATCTTGATCGGTGTTGTCTATGGTCTCAAAGAAAGCAAGATTGTCTCAACCTTCTTAACTGGTGCTGCAGATTTGCTTTCAGTTGCCTTGATTTGTGCGGTTGCTCGTGGTATCCAAGTTATCATGAACGATGGTATGATTACTGCAACTATCCTACATTGGGGTGAAGTTGGCCTTCAAGGTCTTTCTCCTCAAATCTTCATCGTATTGACCTATATCTTCTACCTACCTATGTCCTTCCTCATTCCTTCTTCATCTGGTCTTGCTAGTGCAACTATGGGTATCATGGCTCCTCTTGGAGAGTTCGTCAATGTTAAAGCAAGCCTTATCGTCACTGCCTACCAATCTGCATCTGGTGTCCTTAACCTTGTGACTCCTACTTCAGGTATTGTTATGGGTGCTCTTGCTCTTGGTCGTGTCAGCCTTGGAACTTGGTGGAAATTTGTTGGAAAACTCGTCATCGTCATTGTCGTTGCAAGTATTCTACTTCTCATCTTAGGTACCTTTGTGCCATTCTTATAATAAAGAGGGAAATACGGATGAAATCCTATATTACAGAATCAATCAAAGAGGATTTTCTTCAAAATTTGAAAACAATCATCTCTTATCCTTCTGTTCTCAATGAAGGTGAAAATGGCACTCCCTTTGGTCAAGCAATTCAAGATGTCCTGAAAAAAACGCTGGACTTATGTCAAGAACTTGGTTTTAAAACCTACCTTGATCCTCAAGGATATTATGGGTATGCAGAAGTTGGTGAGGGGGATCTCCTTGCCATCCTCTGCCACCTAGATGTCGTTCCTGCAGGCGATTTGACAGACTGGGAAACTCCTCCATTTGAAGCTAGTATCAGAGATGGGCGGGTTTATGGTCGGGGTTCTCAGGATGATAAAGGACCTTCTCTTGCAGCCCTTTACGCAGTCAAAAGCCTGCTTGACCAAGGAATTCAATTCAAAAAACGGGTTCGGTTCATATTTGGCACTGATGAAGAAACACTTTGGCGTTGTATGGCAAGATATAATGCCATTGAAGAGCAAGCCAGCATGGGATTTGCTCCTGATTCATCGTTCCCATTAACCTATGCAGAAAAAGGACTCCTTCAGGTCAAACTTCATGGACCTGGATCAGAACAACTCGCCTTAGATGTAGGTGGAGCTTTCAATGTCGTTCCTGATAAGGCAACCTATCAAGGACCACTTATGGATCAGATCCAGGCAGGCCTAATAGCTGCTGGCTACGATTATCAACAAAATGATCAGAACCTTACTGTTCTAGGAGTATCTAAGCATGCCAAGGATGCTAGCCAAGGGATTAATGCAGTCATTCGATTAGCCACCGTGCTTGATTCCATTCAATCCCATCCTGCACTTACATTTCTTGCCAAAGAAGTTGGTCAAGATGGTCAAGGAAAAGAAATCTTTGGTGATATCAGCGACCAGCCTTCTGGACATTTATCCTTTAATGTGGCCGCCTTAACCATTACTCCCGAAAGTTCTGAGATTCGAATTGATATCCGAATCCCAGTCCTTGCAGACAAGGATGCCCTTGTTCATCAGCTGATAGAGTGTGCAAAATCTTACCAACTTAGCTACCAAGAATTTGACTACCTGGCACCACTTTACGTTGCAAGAGATAGTATGCTCGTCACTACACTCATGCAGGTTTATGAAGAAAAAACTGGTGACAAGAGTCCCGCTCTATCATCTGGCGGTGCAACCTTTGCACGTACCATGCCAAACTGTGTCGCTTTTGGCGCCCTCTTCCCAGGAAGAGAGCAAACAGAACACCAAGCAAATGAATATGCTATCTTAGATGATCTCTATCATGCTATGGATATCTATGCTGAAGCTGTTTACCGATTAGCGACCTAAAAGACCTCCTAAACTCCGTCCCAAATCGGGACGGAGTTTTAAGAAAATTCTAAATAGCGAGCTACAACAAAAGCCAAGAAAATCCCTTCCTTGGCTTTTTTCAATAGTTTTAAGGTAAGTTACCAACTCAGATACTCTTTTTCACTACGACACTGAGTTTGGCAAATCGATTCTATTTGGCAAACGAAGTTAGTAAGGCAGGTAGCTAGACCTCTTTCTAACTATTACGACGAAAAAGTCCACGAATCGAAACTATTCGTGGACTTTGCCTAGTGAAGCGTTTAAGTAAACTGTCTTAGCGGTTAGTGCTTATTAGATTACGACACGGAGTTTTTTAAATCGATTCTATTTGCTAAACGTAGTTAGTGAGACAGTCAGCTAGACCACTCGTAAATGTTACGATACGAAGAGGCGAAAACGATTATTTTTCGCCGATGAGTTAGTAAGGCAGTTAGCTAGACCGCTTCCTTTCTGTTACGACGGCAAAACCCACGAATCGATACCATTCGTGGGTTTTGCCTAGTGAAGCGTTTAGGTAAACCGCCATAGCGGTTACCGTCAAATGACAGCAACTTTATGTTGCTAGTCATTTGTGACGATTTACATCTTTTCTTCCAACTCTACATCTGGATACTTGTCCGCAAACCAGCGGAGGGCAAAGTCGTTTTCAAAGAGGAAGACAGGTTGGTCAAAGCGGTCTTTAGCCAAGATGTTTCGACTTGAAGACATGCGCTCATCCAAATCTTCTGGTTTAATCCAACGAACTGTCTTTTTACCCATTGGAGTCATGACAACTTCAGCGTTATACTCGCCTTCCATACGGTGTTTAAAGACTTCGAACTGGAGTTGTCCAACAGCACCTAGCATATACTCACCTGTTTGGTAATTCTTATAAAGCTGGATGGCTCCTTCTTGTACCAACTGTTCCATTCCCTTGTGGAAGGATTTTTGTTTCATAACGTTCTTAGGCGAAACTTTCATGAAAATCTCGGGCGTGAAGGTTGGTAGTGGCTCAAACTCAAACTTGTTTTTCCCAACAGTCAGAGTATCTCCAACCTGGTAGGTCCCTGTATCATAAACTCCGATGATATCTCCTGCTACGGCATTGGTCACATTTTCACGACTTTCCGCCATAAATTGGGTGACATTAGAAAGTTTAGCTCCCTTACCAGTACGAGGCAAATTGACACTCATACCGCGCTCAAATTCGCCCGATACAATACGGACAAAGGCGATGCGGTCACGATGTCGAGGGTCCATGTTGGCTTGAATTTTAAAGACAAATCCTGAGAAGTCCTTATCATAAGGATCAACAATTTCTCCGTCTGTTTTCTTGTGTCCATGAGGTTCTGGAGCAAACTTGAGGAAGGTTTCAAGGAAGGTCTGCACCCCAAAATTAGTCAAAGCCGAACCAAAGAAGACTGGTGTCAAATCACCTGCAAGAATGGCTTCCTCTGAGAATTCATTTCCTGCTTCATTCAAAAGTTCAATATCATCTTTCACTTGTTCGTAGAATGGGTTGCTAGCAAAGAGTTTGTCGCCATCTTCTAGGCTGGCAAAACGTTCATCACCTTTGTAGAGTTCCAAACGTTGGTTATAGAGGTCGTAGAGCCCCTCAAAGGCTTTCCCCATCCCGATTGGCCAGTTCATTGGATAACTTGCAATACCCAAGACTTCTTCCAATTCTTGCAAGAGATCTAGTGGTTCACGACCGTCACGGTCTAGCTTGTTCATAAAGGTAAAGACTGGAATCCCGCGGTGTTTGACAACCTCAAACAATTTCTTGGTTTGGGCCTCGATACCCTTGGCAGAGTCCACGACCATGACCGCAGCATCCACCGCCATCAAGGTACGATAGGTATCCTCTGAGAAGTCCTCGTGCCCTGGAGTATCTAGAATGTTGACGCGCTTGCCATCATAGTCAAACTGCATGACAGATGAGGTTACCGAAATCCCACGTTGTTTCTCGATATCCATCCAGTCTGACTTAGCAAAGTTTCCTGTTTTCTTCCCTTTTACAGTACCTGCCTCACGAATCTCTCCTCCAAAGTAGAGCAATTGCTCTGTAATAGTCGTTTTACCCGCGTCCGGGTGAGAGATGATGGCAAAGGTACGGCGTTTCTTAATTTCTTCTTGAATAGTCATATTTCTCTTTCTTTCTACTTTTTTATTATTTCAATTTATAAGCATTTTTTACATCGGACTCTAACATTCCTTTCAACACTCCATTATATCGGATTTTAGAGAGTTTTTCAATTGCTTATAAAAGAAAAGCAGGTCAAGATAGTAGACCTGCTCTTCAGATTCTTTTGTTGATTATTTATATCTATCACTCGTAATATCGCTTCACAGATGAATCGTTTCTAGAGCAATTTTCTTTTGCCAACGTTTCTTAAACAAGATATCAAAAAGTACTAGGGCTGCAGATAGAATGATTGAAACCAGAAGATACTTTATCCATAAAGGAGCGTTAGGGATAAAAGGCGTGGCATTCAAAAGACCGTAATTACCACCTGTTACTTGATTGACTCCAACTAGGAAAAGGTTGAGAACAAAAGTGTAAGCAATAATCCGATACTTTTTAAGTAGGGTTTTATCGTAGTGATTCATGAGATAAACCAGGGAATTGACTAAGAGAGCGTAATGCCCAATCAAGAAAGAAAAGCTGGTAATATGCGGGAAATCATATGGATCAAAAACGGGATAGCCCAAAGCAAATACTGCTCCGCTGGCTCCCATAAGGGAAAAATACTGCTTGGTTTTCCATTTATCTGGCAAGAATACTACTGCAAACATGGCCAAGCGGCAATGGTAAAGAGGCAGACTATTTGAAAATGGAATGCTAAAACCTATATACCAAGTGTAAAGAGCTAGCAGTTGCGCTATTTGAATCAACTTAAATAATCGAACAAATTTGGGATTTTTGTAGTAAGTAAGAGAAGCATAAATAGACAAGGCAAGAAGGCCTATCATGACACCGTACCAAAAAATCGGAATAGGCGGTGGTGTGGTTTGGGTTCTTGTAATAAAATGATGCATAAAATCTCCTTAAAATAATTAATTCATTTGTTCGCTAACTATTCTTATGTTTATATTTGACGAGTTGATTGATAAGGATGAGAATACCTGTCATCAAACTAGTTACTATCAAATAATTAACCAAACCGCCATGATCCCCAATCACAGGAGGCTTGTTCATGAAGCCATAATTCCCTCCTGTTGCAAGATTAGCTAGAAAGATAATAGCATTGACGCCAAAGGTCATCTGGCAAATCTTCCAAATATCCCTATTTTCAACTTGATAGTATCTGACAAGATAAATCAAGCAATTTGCTAAGAGAGCCCAGTGGCCGAAAACATTGTTAACCGAGGAAACATGAGGAAAAGGATAAGGATAGAAGACTGGATAAACTAAAGCCATAATAGAACCAAATACTCCAACCAAGGCAAAATATTGTTTAAAAAAAGTCTTATCAGGAGCAAAAAGAATCATCCACATAGCCATGCGACTATGGTAAAAAGGGAGAGCCTCAGACAAGGGCAGGCGTGCCGAAATATACCAAGCGTTGATAATCAGTAATTGAATCAATTGACCCCAATACCAAAAATCTCGGTAACGTTTAGAGCTTGCATAGCGAATCGATAAAACAGCTATGATTACCAAAGAAGTCGGTAACAAAATGTACCATGGCCCTAAGTGTGGAGGCACCGTTTTTTTACTGGTAAAAAGTAAATCCCAAAGTGTCATGTTTCACCCCTAATGTGTTTTCATTTGATCAATCATCCAACTCGTTTTCCAACTTAAAACGACTCTTAGTCTTTCCTCTAATTTCAACCATTATATCGAATTAAAATCCTTTTTTCAATTTCTACTTCTTTTCAACTTGACTTACCTTATTTATAGGAAAATATGGTAAAATAGAACAGATAAATAATCATCATTTCACGAAAGGATGCAAGATGAAAATTACGCAAGAAGAGGTAACACACGTTGCCAATCTTTCAAAATTAAAATTCTCAGAAGAAGAAACTGCTGAGTTTGCGACAACCTTGTCTAAGATTGTTGATATGGTCGAATTGCTCGGCGAAGTCGACACTACTGGTGTCGAACCAACGACTACCATGGCAGATCGCAAGACCGTTCTTCGCCCAGACATAGCCGAAGAGGGAACTGACCGTGATCGCTTATTTAAAAATGTACCTGAAAAAGACAATTACTATATCAAGGTACCAGCTATCCTGGACGATGGAGGAGATGCCTAATGACTTTTAACAATAAAACGATTGAAGAGTTGCATAATCTCCTTGTATCTAAGGAAATTTCTGCAACCGAACTAACGCAAGCAACGCTTGAAGATATCAAGGCGCGTGAAGAGGCTATCAATGCCTTTGTCACTATCGCTGAAGATCAAGCTCTTGCTCAAGCTAAGGCTATTGATGACGCTGGAATTGATGCTGATAATGTCCTTTCAGGAATTCCGCTTGCAGTTAAGGATAACATCTCTACAGACGGTATCCTCACAACTGCTGCCTCAAAAATGCTCTACAACTACGAGCCAATCTTTGACGCGACAGCCGTTTCCAATGCAAAAGCCAAAGGTATGATTGTCGTTGGGAAAACCAACATGGACGAGTTTGCCATGGGTGGTTCTGGTGAAACATCTTACTACGGTGCAACTAAAAATGCCTGGGACCACAACAAGGTTCCTGGTGGATCATCTAGTGGTTCCGCAGCTTCTGTAGCTTCAGGACAAGTCCGTTTGTCTCTTGGTTCTGATACAGGTGGATCCATCCGCCAACCGGCTGCATTCAACGGAATTGTCGGTCTCAAACCAACCTACGGAACAGTTTCACGTTTTGGTCTGATTGCCTTTGGTAGCTCATTAGACCAGATTGGACCTTTTGCTCCTACCGTTAAGGAAAATGCGCTCTTGCTCAATGCTATTGCTAGCAAAGATGCAAAAGACTCTACTTCTGCTCCTGTACGCATTGCTGACTTTACTTCAAAAATCGGTCAAGACATCAAGGGCATGAAAATTGCTTTGCCTAAGGAATACCTTGGTGAAGGGATTGACCCAGAAGTTAAAGAAACTATCCTCAACGCAGCCAAACACTTTGAAAAACTAGGTGCTATCGTGGAAGAAGTTAGCCTTCCACACTCAAAATATGGGGTTGCTGTATACTACATCATCGCTTCATCAGAAGCATCATCAAACTTGCAACGATTTGACGGTATCCGCTATGGTTTCCGTGCTGAGGACGCTAAAAACTTGGACGAGATTTACGTTAACACTCGTAGCCAAGGCTTCGGTGACGAAGTAAAACGTCGGATCATGCTTGGTACTTTTAGTCTTTCATCAGGTTACTACGATGCCTACTACAAAAAAGCTGGTCAAGTTCGTACTCTCATCATCCAAGATTTTGAAAAAGTCTTTGCAGATTACGATCTCATCCTTGGTCCAACAGCTCCAAGCGTAGCCTTTGACTTGGATTCACTCAACCACGATCCAGTTGCCATGTACTTGGCTGACCTCTTGACAATCCCAGTCAACTTGGCAGGCCTCCCAGGAATTTCAATTCCTGCAGGATTTGCTCAAGGACTACCTGTCGGTCTACAATTGATTGGTCCAAAATACTCTGAAGAGACTATCTACCAAGCTGCTGCTGCTTTTGAAGCAACAACAGACTACCACAAACAACAACCCGTGATTTTTGGAGGTGATAACTAATGAACTTTGAAACAGTCATTGGACTTGAAGTCCACGTAGAGCTCAACACCAATTCAAAAATCTTCTCACCTACTTCTGCCCACTTTGGAAATGACCAAAATGCCAATACAAACGTGATTGACTGGTCTTTCCCAGGCGTACTGCCAGTTCTCAATAAGGGTGTTGTCGATGCCGGTATCAAGGCCGCTCTTGCCCTCAACATGGACATCCACAAGAAGATGCACTTTGACCGTAAGAACTACTTCTATCCAGATAATCCTAAAGCCTATCAAATTTCTCAATTTGATGAGCCAATTGGTTACAATGGATGGATTGAAGTAGAACTTGAGGACGGTACAACTAAGAAAATCGGTATCGAGCGTGCCCACTTGGAAGAAGATGCTGGTAAAAATACTCACGGAACAGATGGTTTCTCTTATGTCGACCTTAATCGTCAAGGGGTGCCATTGATTGAGATTGTATCTGAAGCAGACATGCGCTCACCAGAAGAAGCTTATGCATATCTTACAGCCCTCAAGGAAGTTATCCAATACGCTGGTATTTCTGACGTTAAGATGGAAGAAGGTTCTATGCGTGTGGATGCTAACATCTCCCTTCGTCCTTATGGTCAAGAAAAATTCGGTACCAAGACTGAGTTGAAGAACCTCAACTCCTTCTCAAATGTCCGCAAGGGTCTTGAGTACGAAGTGCAACGTCAGGCTGAAATCCTTCGTTCAGGTGGTCAAATCCGCCAAGAAACACGCCGTTACGATGAAGCGAACAAAGCAACCATCCTCATGCGTGTCAAGGAAGGTGCTGCAGACTACCGCTACTTCCCAGAACCAGACCTACCACTCTTTGAAATCTCAGATGAATGGATTGAGGAAATGCGTACTGAATTGCCAGAGTTTCCAAAAGAACGCCGTGCTCGCTACGTATCTCAACTTGGTCTATCAGACTACGATGCTAGCCAGTTGACTGCAAACAAAGTCACTTCTGATTTCTTTGAAAAAGCTGTCGCCCTCGGTGGTGATGCTAAACAAGTTTCTAACTGGCTCCAAGGTGAAGTCGCTCAATTCTTGAACGCAGAAGGCAAGACACTAGAACAAATCCAATTGACACCAGAAAACTTGGTTGAAATGATTGCCATCATCGAAGACGGTACTATTTCGTCTAAGATTGCCAAGAAAGTCTTTGTTCACCTAGCTAAAAATGGTGGTGGAGCACGTGAATACGTGGAAAAAGCTGGTTTAGTTCAAATCTCAGATCCTGATGTTTTGATTCCAATTATTCATCAAGTCTTTGCGGATAACGAAGCCGCTGTTGCCGACTTCAAGTCAGGAAAACGTAACGCTGACAAGGCCTTCACCGGCTTCCTCATGAAAGCAACCAAGGGTCAAGCTAACCCACAAGTCGCTCTTAAACTACTTGCCCAAGAATTGGCTAAGTTGAAAAATGAGTAATTCATTTAAAGTATAACTGACACCAAACTGCTAGCAAAACTAGCAGTTCTGATGCCTTGCAGTATGCATTCATATAGTTAGGAGACATATGAAAAAGTTATATACTCTTCTCGCCACCTGTTTACTACTCCTTTTCGTTACACCCATGCAATCCATCGATGCAGGGGTAGGACATTCTCGAAGTGGTAGCTCTAGCCGTAGTAGCTCCAGTTCAAGTAGCAGTCGGAGTCATTCCAGTTCAAGTAGTAGCCGAAGTCGTTCCAGTAGCAGTAATAGCGGTAGTTCTTCCTACAGAAGTAGCTACCGTTCTGGTGGTAGTTCCTTCAGTTCAGGGTTACTTGGCTTTGGAATGAATGGACTAGTCATGCTAGTCATCTTTATCTATATCGCCATTATCCTTACTAAATATATGAACGATCGCAAATCTTCTGACAAGTCCTATACTAGCTCTACTAGTTACAAGACTGAGCCTCCTCGCTATCGTATAGTTGAAAATAATCGTTCAGCAATCAATCGTCTTAAACAAGCTGATCCAAACTTTGACGCAAGGACTTTCACATCTTGGGTTAAGGAAGTCTACATTCAGTTACAGGCCGCCTGGACTAAAAAGGACTGGAATTTGGTTCGTTCTCTTGAAAGCGCTAGTCTCTATTCTCAACACAGCACACAACTCGAAGATCATATTCGGGCGAAAACAACCAATGTTTTAGAAAAAGTCTATGTTGAGAATGTTCGTATCAAAGATTTCTATGAAAATCATGATGGAAATGATACCCTTGTTGTTATCCTATCATCTACACTCAGAGACTATGTCATTGAAGACCAAAGCAAACGTGTTATCGAAGGTAATCCTCAAGAGGACTTGTTTACAGTCTATCAAATGAACTTTATCCGTAAACACGGAAGTCAAACTGAGCTAAATATCAATGATAAAGCCATTAGTGACCACTGTCCAAACTGTGGTGCACCATTGAAAATCTCAGCTATCAGTAAATGTGACTATTGTGATGCTGATCTAACACGTAGTCCAAACCAATGGGTACTCGATACCTACGATGTCGTGGATGAAGACGAACTTTATAATTAGGAGGAAATTATGGGATTTATTCGTGCTGCCCTATCTTCAGGGCTTAATAGTTTCAACGATAGCAAATTTAAAGAAGCTATTGTTCTTCCAAACAACCTAACAGCTGATGCTTTGGCCATTAAAGGACAACTCCTTACAAAAGATCCAGATGGCACCTCTAGACAAAGCAACCAGAATACCGGACTTTTAACAGACGGTTCTGTGGTCATTGTCCCACAAGGTTATGTAGCTGTTCTTGTCAACAACGGAACCTTCCTTGGTGATGTCTTAGAAGCTGGTAGCTACGAATGGCGTTCTGGAGATAATGCCTGGCTTCTTGAAAAGGGTGGTATAAAGGGGACTTGGGAAAATTTCAAAAACCGCTTCTCTTTTGGTGGTCAAGTCATTACCCAACAAGAAATCATCTTTATCCGTATGCAACCCGTTGCCGGTAATAAATTCGGTACACAGAATGCTGTAGAATACTTCAGTGAACGTTACCAACAATTGCTCAATATTCGTTTCTACGGCTTGTTTGATATCAAAGTTGCTGATCCAGTCCTATTTTATGTCAGCTCCATCAGTCAACAAATTGAAGATCATAGAGCATTTACCTTGAAAGATATCGCTCAGGGAACTCTCAGACAAAATATCTCTCCTAAAATTGCTATTGCAATCGCCAAATTTACAAATGAAAACCGAGTTGATATCTATAGCCTTAATGCCAATCAAGATACTTTTAATGAGCTGGCAAAACAAGAGGTTAATAAGGTATGGACTGGACTTTATGGAATTGAAACAACCAACATCCTACTTGAAGACTTGAGCTATGATCAAGAAAGTCTAGATATTATTCGTAAGCTTGATAGCGAACTTGTCGCTATGAAGTACAATACAATTGAGATTGAAGAACGTCGTGCTCGTAATGAAGCTCTCATCGCTGCTGCTAACAATGAAGGCAATGGTAATGGTATGAACATGATTATGGGAATGAACCTAGGACAAACACTTGGTGGTCAACTCAACCAACAAGCCCAAACTCAAGCCCCTATTCAAAATAATGGGCAAACTGCAAGCAAGAACTTTTACATCGAGGTAGACGGTAAGTATGTTCTCGTAACCAAAGATGAAGAAGGAAATATCGTACCAGTCAACTAATTCAAGCTAATCTGATATTTGAGAATTATTGCATTTTATGGTACAATAAAGAGTAAACTATTTATTAAAGAGGTAAAATCATGATTGAAGCAAGTAAACTAAAGGCTGGTATGACTTTTGAAACAGCTGAAGGAAAATTGATCCGCGTTTTGGAAGCTAGCCACCACAAACCAGGTAAAGGAAACACTATCATGCGTATGAAATTGCGTGATGTCCGTACTGGTTCAACTTTTGAAACAAGCTACCGCCCAGAAGAAAAATTTGAGCAAGCGATCATCGAAACAGTTCCAGCTCAATACTTGTACAAAATGGATGACACAGCTTACTTCATGAACACAGAAACTTATGACCAATACGAAATTCCTGTTGTGAATGTTGAAAACGAATTGCTTTACATCCTTGAAAACTCAGATGTAAAAATCCAATTCTACGGAACTGAAGTAATCGGTGTGACTGTACCAACTACTGTTGAATTGACAGTTGCTGAAACACAACCATCTATCAAAGGTGCTACTGTTACAGGTTCTGGTAAACCAGCAACAATGGAAACTGGTCTTGTTGTGAACGTTCCAGACTTCATCGAAGCAGGTCAAAAATTGATTATCAACACTGCAGAAGGAACTTACGTTTCTCGCGCCTAATCTCTAGAAACTAGAAAGAGGTCATTCTATGGGAATTGAAGAACAACTTGGCGAAATCGTCATCGCCCCACGTGTACTTGAAAAAATCATTGCTATTGCAACTGCGAAAGTTGAAGGCGTACACTCTTTTTCAAACAAATCAGTATCTGACACCCTTTCAAAACTTTCTCTTGGTCGTGGCGTATATCTAAAAGAAGCAAACGATGAGCTCACAGCTGATATCTACCTCTACCTAGAGTACGGTGTCAAAGTTCCTAAGGTTGCTATGGCTATCCAGAAAGCTGTTAAGGATGCTGTCCGTAACATGGCTGATGTTGAAATCTCTGCTGTCAACATTCACGTTGCAGGTATCGTTCCAGATAAAACACCAAAACCAGAATTGAAAGACTTATTCGACGAGGACTTCCTCAATGACTAGTCCATTATTAGAATCTAGACGTGAACTACGTAAGTGTGCTTTCCAAGCCTTGATGAGTCTTGAATATGGTTCAGATTTAGAAACTGCTTGTCGCTTCGCCTACACACATGATCGCGAAGATACAGACGTACAACTTCCTAACTTCCTTGTAGAGCTCGTTTCTGGTGTCCAAGCTAAAAAGGATGATCTGGACAAACAAATTACTCAACATTTGAAAACTGGTTGGACCATCGATCGTCTGACTTTGGTAGAAAAGAATTTACTACGCCTAGGAGTTTTTGAAATCACTTCATTTGATACTCCTCAGCTCGTAGCTGTTAACGAAGCTATTGAACTTGCTAAGAGCTTTTCAGATCAAAAATCAGCCCGTTTCATCAATGGACTCCTCAGTCAATTTGTGACAGAAGAAGATTAAATAATATAGAAAAAGTGTTTGACAGTTATCAAACACTTTTTTCTTTGCCTTCCACTATCTAAAAAAGTGGTAATAGACATAATTATAAACAAAAATCCAGATGGGCTTTGCATAAATGAGAAAGTTGAAAAAACTATGGCATAGGATTGTAATTTTCAGGTTCTTTGTCCAACGGTAGACCAGGGCATAGAAGAGACCGCCTAAACTATAAATGATCAAACTGATAGGATCTCGGTGAGTTAGGATCAAATGACAAAGTCCAAAGATAAGAGCAGATAGGATAACATCCAGATAGTACTTGGACTGGGGGAAAAAGGTATTCATAAAGTACCCTCTATGAATCAGTTCCTCCAATATAGGTCCGACGACTACTGTTAAACTAAAACTGAGAACAGTTGATAGAAAAGTTGGTTGCCTATTGGAGTATAGGACCGAAAGAAGGTCTTGAAAGATATACTTGTTATCAATTAGATGATGAAACTGTAACTGAAAAGCATCCACCAATTGACGATCAAAATAAGTAGCCACTAAACCAACTACAAGGTAAAAGAATCTTGACTTCTTTGAACCCTTATTTTCAAAAATATAGAGCATCTCTTTCTTTTTGAGCCAGTAGATAAATAATAGCAAAAGAGCTGTTACTTCAACTGTTAAAAAGATAGAATAGCCATCTATCCCCCATCCTAAAAACTTAGTCAGATACATAATCCCTAACTCTGGTAGATAAACCGATAGAAATACCAGTAAGACAAAGACTCCCAAATGCCCTAGTTTTTTCATACTCACTCCTTTAACTTATCAATAGCCAACACCAGAACCACGTCTAGTCACATCAGCAAGTATAGTTTTCTGATCTGTTGCAATACTATACGCATAAGGCCAAGTCCAATGTTTATCGTCAATTAACCAAATCATACCACCGCCTGAAACTTGCTCCAAGTCTTCAAACGAAAAGCTGTCAAGTAGCTTCTTAAATGATATGTTTCTAAGCCTATATGTTCATTATACATATTTTTTTGATTATTTTAGCAGTTATTTCCTCAACTATCAATTTTTAATCCTGAAATGTCTTTTTTATAGCAGCCAAAAAGAGGCTGGGACAAAAGTCCTGGCCTCTCAATTGTCTTTGGATTGTCGAGCAAGACGCTGTGGTTGAGTGGGCTCTACTACGCTGATTTCATCAGCTTTTACAGCCCTACTCAACTGTGCGGAGGTGGGACGACGAAATCGAATTCTAACGAATTACCGATTTCTGTCCCACTCTCTTTCTTTTTAATATTTTCTAAAGCGTTGGTAGCGTTCTTCAATGAGTTGTTCTAGCGAAAGTTTACCAAGTGTGTCTAGCTCCGCTTGAAGTTGTTCTTTCACTTGCTTGATCAGTTCTTTACTTGATAGACCCACCTCAGAGATGACCTTATCAACAACTTGCATATCCAACAACTCATACGAGGTGATTTTCATCAACTCAGCTGCTTCCATGGCACGAGTTCCATCTTTCCATAAAATAGAAGCAAATCCTTCAGGACTCAGTACGGCATAGATGGAATTTTCAAGCATCCAAACACGGTCAGCTACTGCAAGTGCAAGAGCTCCACCAGATCCACCTTCACCGATGATAATCGCAATGATGGGAACTTTTAAATCACTCATTTCAAAGAGATTACGGGCGATAGCTTCACCTTGTCCACGTTCCTCTGCCCCTACACCTGGATAGGCACCAGCGGTGTTGATAAAGGTAACAACAGGACGACCAAACTTTTCAGCTTGCTTCATCAAACGAAGGGCTTTTCGGTAACCTTCAGGATGAGGTTGGCCAAAATTACGGTTAAGATTATCTTGTAAACTTTTACCTTTTTGGATTCCAACAACAGTCACTGCTTGGTCTCCCAACCAACCGATACCACCAATAATAGCACCATCATCACGGAAGGAGCGGTCCCCATGCAGCTCAATAAAATCATCAAAAATTCCTGTTGCGAAGTCCAAAGCTGTTAGGCGAGTTTGTTCACGAGCTTCTCTAACGATTTTCGCAATATTCATCAACTCTCCCTCCTGTGTAGTCTTACTAATCGAGCAATCGTATCTGGCAATTCTCGCCGTTTAATAATTGCATCTACAAAACCATGTTCCAGTAAAAACTCTGCTTTCTGGAAGTCTTCTGGTAGGTCTTCTCTTACTGTATTTTCAATCACACGGCGTCCAGCAAAACCTACCAAACTTTGAGGTTCTGCCAAGATGATATCCCCTTCCATAGCGAAGGAAGCTGTTACTCCTCCAGTCGTCGGGTCAGTAAGGATTGTCAGATAAAAGAGACCTGCATTGGAATGACGTTTGACTGCGGCAGAGATTTTGGCCATCTGCATCAAGCTCATGATTCCTTCCTGCATTCGTGCTCCACCAGAAGCTGTAAACAATACGACAGGTAATTTTTCAGCGGTCGCATATTCGAACAAGCGAGTGATTTTCTCACCAACAACTGTCCCCATCGATGCCATGATAAAGTTAGAATCCATGATGCCAAGGGCAACCTTCTCTCCCTTAATCAAAGCTGTTCCTGTTACAACAGCCTCATCAAGACCTGTCTTTTCACGCATCAAAGTCAATTTTTTACGATAGCCTGGAAAATTCAAAGGATCCTGAGTCTCAATCCCTTTAAACATTTCCAAAAACGTCCCCATATCAATGGTTAAAGCTAAACGCTCTTGAGCTGAAATACGGAAGGTATAGCCACAGTGAGGGCATATTCGCTCACTCCCCAAGTCCTTTTGGTAAATCGTATATTTGCAACCTGGACATTGGGAGAAGAGCTCATCTGGAACCTCTGGCTTGATCTGAGGTTGATTTACAGTCGAACGATTGGGATTGATTCGAATATATTTATCTTTTTTACTAAATAGAGCCATACATCCCCCTTTTCAGTCTTATACTATTTTTATACTCAATGAAAATCAAAGAGCAAACTAGGAAGCTAGCCGCAGGTTACTCAAAGCACTGCTTTGAGGTTGTAGATAAGACTGACGAAGTCAAGTCACATATATAATCCAAGGCGAAGCTGACGCGGTTTGAAGAGATTTTCGAAGAGTATTACATTATTCTTTTTCTTGATAGTGTGGTAAGAAAGTTTCCATCAAGAATGAGGTGTCGTAGTCCCCTGCTATCACGCGACGATCTGAAATCAAATCGAGTTGGAAATCAGCATTGGTGACCACCCCTTCAATTTCGAGTTCATAAAGAGCTCGTTGCATTTTCATGAGTGCATCAAAACGATTTTCACCATGAACAATAATTTTAGCAATCATACTGTCATAGTATGGTGGAATGGTATAACCTGGATAAACTGCTGAGTCAACACGCAAGCCAACACCACCACTCGGTAGATAAAGATTGGTAATCTTACCTGGACTTGGTGCAAAATTAAAGGCTGGATTTTCCGCATTGATACGGCACTCAATAGCATGTCCTTTTAGAACAATATCTTCTTGCTTCAAAGTCAATGGTTGACCTGCTGCGATACGGATTTGTTCCTTGACAATATCCACACCAGATACAAATTCGGTTACTGGATGTTCTACTTGGACACGCGTATTCATCTCCATAAAGTAGAATTTACCAGTCGCTTCATCTAGCAGGAATTCAATGGTACCAGCATTCTCGTAACCAACAGACTCCGCTGCACGAACTGCCGCTGCACCAATTTCATTACGAAGGGTTTTTCCAATAGCAATCGAAGGACTTTCTTCTAAAACCTTTTGGTTATTCCGTTGAAGCGAACAGTCACGTTCACCAAGGTGAATAACATGTCCCATTTGGTCGGCAAGAATCTGTACTTCAATATGGCGAGCAGGATAGATCACACGCTCTAGGTACATCGCTCCATTACCAAAGTTGGCTTTGGCTTCACTAGAGGCTGTTTCAAAGGCTGAAACAAGATCTTCTGCTTTTTCAACCTTACGAATCCCTTTTCCACCACCTCCAGCTGAAGCTTTCAGCATAACTGGATAACCAATTTTTTCAGCAATAGCGAGGGCCTCTTCTGCAGTATGGACTTCTCCATCTGATCCTGGAATGACAGGTACATTAGCCTTAATCATTTGAGCACGGGCGTTAATTTTATCACCCATGATATCCATGACACGAGCTGATGGTCCGATAAATTTGATACCAACTTCTTCACACATGGTTGCAAATTTGGAATTTTCACTTAAAAAACCAAATCCAGGGTGAATGGCTTCAGCTTCAGTCAAGACCGCAGCTGAAAGGATGGCATTGATGTTCAGATAAGATTCTGTAGCCTTCCCAGGGCCGATACAGATAGCCTCATCAGCCAAAAGCGTGTGGAGAGCTTCCTTGTCAGCAGTCGAATAGACAGCGACTGTTGCAATTCCTAATTCTCGTGCTGCACGAATAATACGAACAGCGATTTCACCACGATTGGCAATTAAAATCTTACGAAACATGGAAAACCTCCCTAGTTTCCAATAGCAAAGGTTAGAGTACCGCTTGCTGCAAGCTTACCATCTACTTCTGCCTTCGCTTCTACTACAGCGATTGTGCCACGACGTTTGACAAAAGTTGCTGTCATGACTAATTGATCCCCTGGAACCACTTGTTTCTTAAACTTAACCTTATCCATACCAGCATAGAAGACAAGCTTCCCTTTGTTTTCTGGTTTAGACAATTCCAAAACACCTGCTGTCTGAGCCAAGGCTTCCATAATGAGGACTCCAGGCATAACTGGGTATTGAGGAAAATGACCGTTGAAGAAAGGTTCGTTAATCGTTACATTTTTAATAGCAACAATTGTATCTTCACTAACTTCCAAAACACGATCCACTAAGAGCATAGGATAGCGGTGAGGCAAAGCTTCTTTAATTCCTTGAATATCAATCATTTGATACGTACCAAGCCTTTCCCGAACTCAACCATTTCTTCATTTTCAACTAGAATTTCTGTTACAACACCATCTTTAGGTGCTGGAATTTCGTTCATGACTTTCATGGCTTCGATGATGACCAAGGTTTGACCTTTTTTAACAGTTTCACCGACTGAAACAAAATTAGGTTTGTCTGGTCCAGCAGCCAAGTAAGCAACTCCGACAAGTGGACTCTCTACTAGATCTCCTTCAGCTACAGATTCAGTAACATTTGATTCTGAAACTGCTTCTACAGCTGGTGTTGAAGTTGGAGCTTGAGGTGCAACTGTAGGTGCAGTTGCTGGAACCACAGGTTGAGGTGCTGGACTTGCTTCTGCAACAAGTTTTGCTTCATTCTTGCTGAAGAGCAACTCATCCGTTCCATTTTTATAAGAAAATTCTCTCAAGCTCGACTGGTCAAACTGCGCCATCAAGTCTTTGATTTCATTTAAATTCATCTTTACTTATTCTCCCAACGTTTGAAAGCAAGAACTGCATTATGCCCACCAAATCCAAAAGTGTTTGAGATAGCATAAGGAATTTCACGTTCCAAGCCTTGTCCATAAATAACATTTGCTTCAATGTAGTCTGATAATTCTGTTGTTCCAGCTGTCATTGGAACATAGTTGTTACGAATTGCTTCAATTGTTGCAATGGCTTCAACTGCACCTGCTGCACCTAGCAAGTGTCCTGTAAATGACTTAGTTGAAGATACAGGTACTTCCTTACCAAGAACAGCTACAATCGCTCCACTTTCTCCCTTTTCATTAGCAGGAGTTGATGTACCGTGAGCATTGACATAAGCTACTTGGTCTGGTGTGATTTCAGCTTCCTCCAAGGCAAGTTTGATAGCCTTAATAGCACCTTGACCTTCTGGATGTGGTGAAGTCATATGGTAGGCATCACAAGTATTTCCATAACCAACAACTTCAGCTAAGATAGTTGCTCCACGTTTTTCTGCGTGCTCTAGACTTTCAAGTACCAACATACCTGATCCTTCACCCATGACAAATCCATTACGGTCTTTATCAAACGGAATAGAAGCACGAGTTGGATCTTCCGTTGTTGAAAGAGCTGTTAAGGCTTGGAAACCAGCAATCGCAAATGGAGTAATAGATGATTCTGAACCACCAACCAACATGATGTCTTGGAAACCAAACTTGATAGAACGGAAGGCATCTCCGATAGCATCATTTGATGAAGCACAAGCTGTATTGATAGATTTACAGATACCATTTGCCCCAAAGCGCATAGCAACATTTCCTGCAGCCATATTTGGCAAGGCTTTTGGAAGTGTCAATGGTTTTACACGTTTTGGTCCCTTATCATGAAGTCGAAGCACTTGATCTTCGATTTCTTTAATCCCACCGATACCTGATGCAACGATGACACCAAAGCGGTCTCTATCAAGAGTCTCTACATCAAGATTAGCATTGTTCACTGCTTCTTGAGCTGCATACAAGGCATACAAAGAATAGTCATCAAAACGATTGGTATCTTTTTTTACAAAGTATTTATCAAACGGAAAATCCTGGATCTCTGCCGCATTATGAACGTCAAAAGCACTGTGATCAAATTTGGTGATTTCACCAATTCCAATCTTTCCATTTTTAAGACTGTTCCAAAATTCTTCTGGTGTGTTCCCAATTGGAGATGTCAATCCATAACCTGTTACTACTACACGATTTAGTTTCATTTTCATACCTCTATTTTAACTCTTATTGCATGGTTAGTCCACCATCAATTGCAATGACCTGTCCCGTTAGATAATCCTGACTTGCAAGAAAGACTGTCACCTCTGCGACCTGCTCTGCTTGGCCAAATTGTTTCATCGGAATTTGTGCTAACATGGCATCTTTGACCTTATCAGATAGAACTGCTGTCATATCTGATTCAATCATTCCTGGAGCAATGGCATTGACACGCACATTGCGATTAGCAACCTCACGTGCTACTGATTTAGTAAATCCAATCAAACCAGCTTTGGATGCGGCGTAGTTGGCTTGACCGATATTTCCCATGAGACCAACAACACTAGACATATTGATGATAGCACCTTCGCGAGCTTTTATCATCGGTTTCAAGACTGATTGTGTCATATTGAAAGCCCCTGTCAAATTGACTTTCAAGACCTTCTCAAAATCTTCTTCTGTCATCTTGAGCATGAGAGTATCTTGAGTAATCCCAGCATTATTCACTAGGACATCAACTGAACCCAGCTCTTCAATGGCTTGGTCTACCATACGTTTTGCGTCCGCAAAATCAGAAACATCACCAGAAATAGCAAGAACCTTCACCCCGTATGGTTTAAATTCGGCTAGAAGCTCCTCGGAGATTTCACCACGACTATTCAAGACAACGTTAGCTCCCAAGCTAGCAAATTTATGAGCAATGGCTAGACCAATTCCTCGACTTGAGCCTGTAATAAAGACATTTTTCTGTTCTAGTTTCATTTTTCTCCTTTCAGAACTTCTACCACATTAGTCTAATTTTCCAAGAGTGCTTGTAGACTTGCTTGATCTTCCACATTAGCAAGTTGAGCCGTTTTATCAATTTTTTTGACAAATCCTGACAAGACTTTACCAGGGCCAACTTCGATAAAACGAGTGACACCCGCTTCTTGCATGACTGCAATACTTTCATAAAAACGGACAGGTTCCTTAACTTGACGAGTAAAGAGTTCTGCTATACGTTCTTTTTCCATGACCTTTGCTTCTGTATTGCCAACAAGTGGACAAGCAAAGTCAGAAAATTCAACTTCTGTCAGGGCTTGAGCTAATTTTTGACTAGCAGATTCCAATAAAGCTGTATGGAAAGGTCCAGAAACATTTAGAGGAATCAAGCGTTTTGCTCCCGCTTCTTGCAAAAGTTCAACTGCACGATCTACTGCAGCTACCTCCCCACCAATAACAATCTGGCTTGGAGTATTGTAGTTAGCTGGAGTTACAACACCAAGTTGAGAAGCTTCTTGACAAGCTTTTTCAATCACTTCAACCGGTGTATTGAGGACAGCTACCATTTTCCCTGATCCTGCTGGTGCTGCTTCTTCCATATAAGACCCACGTTTAGCAACTAGAGCTACTGCATCTTCAAAATCCAAGGCACCACTAGCTACCAGGGCAGAATATTCTCCAAGAGATAAACCTGCCACCATATCAGGCTGATAACCTTTCTCCTTTAGTAGTCGGTAAATAGCAACGGACGTAGCTAAAATAGCTGGTTGCGTGTAACGAGTCTGATTTAGCTTTGTTTCATCATTATCAATCAAGTCACGAAGGTCATACCCCAAGACTTGGCTAGCTTGGTCGATTGTTTCCTTGACGATAGCATATTGGTCGTATAGCTCACGTCCCATTCCTAGGTACTGGGCTCCTTGACCTGCAAATAGAAAGGCTATTTTAGTCATTTCTTGTAACTCCTGCCCAACGAGCAGCTTCTGCTTGAATCTTTTCAGCTGCACCGTAGTAAATATCTTTTAAGATTTCTTCAACAGTTTCTTCTTTCGAAACCAGACCTGCAATCTGACCAGCCATAACAGATCCACCATCCACATCTCCGTGAACAACAGCCTTAGCTAAGGCTCCTGCGCCCATTTGTTCAAAGATTTCTAAATCTGGATTTTCTTGTTTGAAGGCATCTTTTTCAGCTTGTTCGAAATCACGAGTCAATTTGTTTTTAATGGCACGAACTGCGTGTCCAAAATGTTGTGCTGAGATCGTTGTGTCAATATCACGAGCTTTTAAAATTTTAGCTTTATAGTTTGGATGAGCATTTGATTCTTTAGCAACTACAAAACGAGTTCCTACTTGCACAGCTTCTGCACCAAGCATAAATCCAGCTGCAGCTCCCTCACCGTCTGCAATACCACCAGCAGCGATAACAGGAATTGAAACAGCAGCTGCAACTTGACGAACCAAGGTCATGGTCGTTAATTTACCAATATGTCCCCCAGCTTCCATACCTTCAGCAATGACGGCATCCGCTCCAATTTTTTCCATGCGTTTAGCCAAAGCCACGCTAGGTACTACAGGAATAACGGTGATTCCTGCTTCATGGAATCGTTCCATATATTTACTTGGATTCCCTGCACCAGTTGTGACTACCTTAACTCCTTCTTCAATCACAAGGTCCACAATATCATCAACAAATGGAGACAGAAGCATAATGTTGACACCAAAAGGTTTGTCTGTTAATGATTTAATCTTATCAATATTAGCCTTAACCACTTCTTTAGGAGCATTTCCTCCACCAATGATACCGAGACCACCTGCTTTTGAAACAGCTCCAGCAAGATCACCATCTGCAACCCAGGCCATTCCACCTTGGAAGATAGGATATTTAATATTCAATAATTCTGTAATACGTGTTTTCATAGTGCCTCCATACGTCTTGCTTACGTAATAGTTCGACTACATTATAATTTGACAGTCAAACTATTACCTAAACAAGAGGGAGCGGGTTCCCCCTACTCCTTCTTCTTTTATTTTAATTATTTTGTTTGCTCTTCAACGTAAGCAACCAAGTCGCCAACTGTTTTCAAGTTATCTTCAGCTTCGATTTGGATATCAAAAGCATCTTCAATTTCTGAGATCACTTGGAACAAGTCCAATGAATCTGCATCCAAATCATCAAAAGTAGATTCAAGTGTTACTTCTGATGCATCTTTTCCAAGTTCTTCAACGATAATTTCTTGTACTTTTTCAAATACTGCCATGATAGACTCCTTTAAAATAAATAGTTTTTATAACAATGTGTTCACCACATGATTACCTAAATTGTAACAATAAGCGTGCCCCATGTCAAACCTCCACCGAAGCCTGACAAGAGAATATTTTGGCTACCATCCAAACGAATGAGCCCTTCCTCTACACACTCTGAAAGTAGGATCGGAATACTTGCCGCACTGGTATTTCCATACTTGGTCATATTGGCAGGAAGCTTGTCTCGATCTACACCGATCTTTCTAGCCATCTTATCTAGAATACGGATATTAGCTTGATGAAGCAAGAGATAATCTAGTTCTTCTGCCGACAGAGGACTCTCTACTATAGTATTTTTTATAGACTTAGCAACATCTCGAATCGCAAAATCAAAAACTGCTCGACCATCCATTCTCAAGAAAGCATCGGGCTTTTCTTGATTTGAAAATGGTGAAGTTAAACCAGTCTGTCCATATGTCAAACACTCACTTCGTGAACCATCACTATTGAGACTCTCCGCTAGGAAATGTGGCTCTTCGCTTGCTTCTAACAAGATGCCACCAGCTCCATCTCCAAATAGGACAGCAGTTGAGCGATCTGACCAGTCTAAAGCTTTTGACATGGTTTCACTTCCGATGACCAGACCCTTACGATAAACTCCTGAAGAGATGAACTTCTCTGCAGTTGATAGGGCAAAGATAAAGCCACTACAGGCAGCTGTTAAGTCATAGGCAAAAGCCTTGTGAGCGCCGATTTTAGCCTGAACACGAGCGGCTGTTGAAGGCATCATCGAGTCAGGTGTCATCGTAGCTAGAATGATAAAATCCAACTCTTCAGCAGAAATCCCTGACTTCTCTAGGAGTTGTTTTGCAACTGCCGTTGCCAAATCTCCTGTTGATTCTGTCTTAGAAATGCGACGTTCCTTAATCCCAGTTCGACTTGAAATCCATTCATCACTCGTATCCATAACCTGAGCTAAATCCTCATTTGTGACAATCTGCTCGGGTACATAATGAGCAACCTGGCTTATTTTTGCAAAAGCCATTATTTCAAATCCTCCAAAAATTGATAAAGATTTGTCAAACCTTTACTCATGACGTCCATTTCCTCTGGGCTCATGCCTTCGATAATTCTTTCGACCATGGCCTTGTGGAAACGTTTATGGAGACGATGTACGAGTCGACCTTTCTTGGTCAAATGCAGATGTACTACACGACGATCCTGATCTGAACGTAAGCGTTCGATGTAACCTTTTCGTTCCAAGTTGTTCAAGCTAGTTGTCACTGTTCCTAGAGTTACCATCAGCTCTTTGGACACTTGACTTGGTGTCACATCTGGAAACTTACCAATCACATCAATCGTGTGCATTTCCTTGATAGAGATGTCCTTGAAACGACTACCTCGCAAACTCACTTCCTCAATCACCAGGACGTTATTAAAAATAGATGTTAAATAGTCATTGATCCGTTGGTAGTCCAATTCTCTTCCCTCCCTTATCAAAAAAGTTTAACTATCAAAACATTTGACAAAAAAAGTATATCAAACTTCAAAGAATTGTGCAAGTATTTTTTTATTTTCCGATAAATTTTGGACGTCTTCTCTCAGAATGTGCACGAACACCTTCTTTGAAATCCTCCGTATAAGATAGAGATTTTTGCAATTCCAATTCTAGCTGTGCGTACTCGTGCCACTGCTTAAATTCGCTCTCCCAGACTAACTTCTTAACAGCAGCATAGGAGTTAGAAGAACCTCGTCTCAACTTCTTCAATAGTTGCTCTCTTGTCTTTTCTAATTGATCACTAGCACAAAGACGATAGACAGCTCCAGCTTCCAGTGCTTTTTCTGCTGTGAAAGCTTCACCCGTCATAGCTAATTGCGTTGCCCGAGTCGCACCAAGCGATCGTGTAAGCAAGAATAAACCTCCCGCATCGGGAGCCAAGCCCACACCTACAAAGGCCTGGATGAATTTAGCTTTGTCAGAAGCAATACAGAAATCAACTGCCAAAGCCATATTAGCTGCTGCCCCAGCAACTGCTCCATCCACCTCCATAATGACTGGTTTAGGAATTTGTTTAATCTTATAAGAAATCGTATTTACCAACTCCGCGATTTGGGTGAGTGAAGCAATATCATCCTCATCTACAGCACGTTTCATTTCTACTAGATCGCCCCCAACAGAGAAGACTTTGCCGGCAGCATTAATGAGAACAAACGAAACCGAAGCATCTTTTTCAGCCAATTCCAATGCTTCTAGAATTTCTTGACACATAGGAATATGAAAACCATTGGCCACCTCAGGACGATTTAAAGTTAGTATCGCTAAATCGTCTTGAACTTGATAGAGAATATGATCCATAGGCACTCCTTTCAATTTACAACGAAGATTAAATTATTTTATTTTCAAATTATATCTTTTTCTGGATTTTAAAACAAGAGAAAAATCGACCAAAAGTGTATCGGCCGATTTTAAAAACTTAGTTTGGTCTCTAAAAATAAAGGAAAACCAGTACTTGCATCATATTTGAAATCATAAATGACTTCAAGCATCCGCCCTCCTTCTCTCTGATAGAGCTGTTCTTTGTTGAATCCTTTATGGTAGAATTCTCCTGAAACCATGTAAAAAATACGATTGGGATCTTCTAGGTAGGCAAAAAGATTCCCTGTAAAAGGAGCTTCCTTATCCCCGTCCTTGTTGACCAGACTTGCAGCTAAGAGTTTCGTGATTCCTCTAAATTGTCCACTTTCATCTGTTCGACAGTAAAACTTGACTCTAGCTTCATAGTTAGGATTGACGATAACCTTTTCAGAGAGAATTCGATAGGTCCTTGCCTTACTATCTGACAAGCCAATAGATAAGATAATTTTAGCCCTCTCAACTGAAATCTGACGCTCCTGCGCATACTCCATCGCTAATTCTTCTCCGGTCAAACGACCACTGGGAAGAGGTTGAGAACTTGCTCCGATATTTGTAGGAATCATCACGAAGGTAAGGACTAGTAAGATTAAACAAACTACTCTTTTAATCATCTTCCCCCAACTCCTTTCATTAGAAGAGTCTTTCCTCCTACACCTTTATTATAAGCTTTCCTGATGAGACTTTCAAACAATTATATAGGTAATTTTCCAGATTGAAAAAAGCCCCTCTTTCTGCTATAATCGTATAAAATACTTACTTTAGGAGTTCTTATGAAGGTTGTTAAATTTGGTGGAAGCTCGCTTGCCTCTGCTAGTCAGTTAGAAAAAGTTTTAAATATTGTCAAAAGTGATCCAGAACGTCGTTTTGTGGTTGTATCTGCACCTGGTAAACGCAATTCTGAAGATACCAAGGTGACAGATGCCTTGATCAAATACTACCGCGACTATGTAGCTGGAAATGATATTAGCAAAAGCCAAAACTGGATTATTGATCGCTATGCTGCTATGGTTAGCGAATTAGGTCTCAAACCAGCCGTTTTAGAAAAAATTTCAAAAAGCATTCGCTCTCTAGCTACTCTTCCAATTGAAGATAATAAGTTCCTCTATGATACCTTCCTAGCAGCTGGAGAAAATAACAATGCCAAGTTGATTGCAGCTTACTTTAACCAAAATGGCTTGGAGGCGCGTTATGTTCATCCTAGAGAAGCTGGTATCGTCGTTACGAGCGAACCTGGAAATGCGCGAATCATCCCATCAAGTTATGATAAAATCGAGGAATTGACAAATTCAACTGAAGTTCTTGTTATCCCTGGTTTCTTCGGTGTTACTAAAGAAGATCAAATTTGTACCTTCTCACGTGGGGGATCAGATATTACTGGTTCTATCATTGCTGCTGGTGTCAAAGCCGACCTCTATGAAAACTTTACTGATGTAGATGGAATCTTTGCAGCTCACCCTGGTATTATCCATAAACCACACTCTATCCCTGAATTGACCTACCGTGAAATGCGTGAATTGGCCTATGCAGGATTCTCTGTACTACACGATGAAGCACTTCTACCTGCCTACCGTGGGAAAATTCCTCTTGTCATTAAAAATACCAACAATCCAGACCACCCAGGTACTCGCATTGTGCTACAACATAGCAGCGATAAATTCCCAGTTGTTGGGATTGCTGGGGATTCTGGCTTTGTCAGCATTAATATGTCTAAGTATTTGATGAACCGCGAAATCGGTTTTGGTCGTAAAGTTCTTCAGATTCTTGAGGACCTTAATATTGGTTGGGAACATATGCCAACTGGTATCGATGACCTGTCTATCATTTTACGTTCACGAGAATTGACTCCGATCAAGGAAGAAGAAATCCTTCGTCAATTAGTCCAAAAAGCAGAGGTAGACCACGCTGAAATCGAACACGATCTCTCTATCATTATGATTGTTGGGGAAAAAATGAAACGTCATATTGGGGTAACTGCTACAGCCACTCGTGCCTTATCTGAGAACAACATCAACATCCAAATGATGTCACAAGGTTCTAGTGAAGTTTCTATCATGTTTGTTGTCCATAAAGACCAAGAAAAAGCCGCTCTTAAAGCTCTCTACCAAGCATTTTTCGGGGAAAATAAGGAAGACTAAACATGGCACAATCCCTCAACAAGGTCGTCGACTTGCAAACAACTGGAACCTCCTATCTCTCCATTACAGGAAAGGTTGGAAAATTTCTGATCGGAGATCATGCCCTAGAATTTTACTCAGATCGTAATGTCGAGGACTATATTCAAATCCCATGGTCCAGCGTTAACCAAATTGGAGCCAATGTTTCAGGTCGCAAGGTTAGTCGTCATTTTGAAGTCTTTACAGATCAAGGAAAATTCCTCTTTGCCTCAAAAGACTCTGGAAAAATTCTTAAAATAGCTCGTGAAAAACTGGGAAATGACAAGGTAGTCAAACTTCCTACCTTAATCCAAATCATTGGCCGAAAAATTAAAAATCTATTTGCAAAAAAATAGAAAGTTTAGTATAATCATAGAAACGGATAAGTAGGTTACTTCCTTCTTTCAGAAAGTCTGCGGATGCTGCGAGCAGATAGAAGATTTAATTGAAATTCTACCGTTGTTTTAAATCAAATACACAATCAAGTGCACACCTGTGAAGTTGGATGGAACCGTGGCCCTGCCACTCCAACGCTTTGTCAGGTGTGCTTTTTTCATAAAGGAGTTTATATGTTAGATATCAAACGTATTCGTACAGACTTTGATGCTGTCGCAGAAAAACTAGCTACACGTGGTGTAGATGCTGCTATCTTAAATGAGATGAAAGAAATCGACGCTAAACGTCGTGACATCTTGGTCAAGGTTGAAACCCTTAAGGCTGAGCGTAACACAGTTTCTGCTGAAATTGCCCAAGCTAAGCGAAACAAGGAAAATGCAGACGACAAGATTGCTGCCATGCAAACCCTATCTGCCGAAGTCAAAGCACTCGATGCAGAATTAGCTGAAATCGATGCTAAATTGACAGAATTTACCACTACTCTTCCAAACATCCCAGCTGACAGTGTTCCTATTGGGGCAGACGAAGATGATAACGTAGAAGTTCGCCGTTGGGGAACTCCTCGTGAGTTTGACTTTGAACCAAAAGCCCACTGGGATCTCGGAGAAGACCTTGGTATTCTTGACTGGGAACGTGGTGGAAAAGTCACTGGAGCTCGTTTCCTCTTCTATAAAGGCCTCGGAGCTCGCTTGGAACGTGCCATCTACAACTTTATGCTAGATGAGCATGGTAAGGAAGGTTATACTGAAGTCATCACCCCTTACATGGTTAACCATGATTCTATGTTTGGTACTGGCCAATATCCAAAATTCAAGGAAGATACTTTTGAGATCAGCGATACCAACTATGTCCTCATTCCTACAGCTGAAGTACCTTTGACTAACTACTACCGTGATGAAATTATTGATGGTAAGGAACTGCCAATCTACTTTACTGCTATGAGTCCATCATTCCGTTCTGAAGCTGGTTCTGCTGGTCGTGATACTCGTGGATTGATTCGTTTGCACCAATTCCACAAGGTAGAAATGATGAAATTTGCTAAACCTGAAGAATCATACGAAGAACTAGAAAAGATGACAGCCAACGCTGAAAACATCCTTCAAAAACTCAACTTACCATACCGTGTAGTTGCTCTTTCTACAGGAGATATGGGCTTCTCAGCTGCTAAGACTTACGACTTGGAAGTTTGGATTCCAGCGCAAAATACCTACCGAGAAATCTCAAGCTGTTCAAATACAGAAGATTTCCAAGCACGTCGTGCCCAAATCCGTTACCGTGACGAAGCAGATGGTAAGGTTAAACTTCTCCACACCTTGAATGGTTCTGGACTTGCTGTTGGACGTACTGTCGCTGCTATTCTTGAAAACTATCAAAATGAAGATGGCTCTGTGACAATTCCAGAAGTTCTTCGTCCGTACATGGGTGGAGCTGAAGTTATCAAACCATAACATTTTCAGATAAAAAAAGAGGAAGCTGAGCTCCCTCTTTTTTAGTAATGTCTAAAAAACAGGTAGAAAATTCTCATTTCTACCTGTTATTTTTATTTCTTAGTAACCACCCATCATAGATGGATCCATGGCTGGAGCTGGTGCTACAGGTTCTGGTTTGTTGGCCACAACTGCTTCGGTTGTCAAGATGAGACTTGCTACTGAAGCGGCGTTTTGAAGGGCTGAACGACTTACTTTGACAGGATCGATGATTCCTGCCTCAATCATGTTCACCCATTCACCTGTCGCAGCGTTAAAGCCTGTACTAGCTTCTGCATTTTTCAAACGATCGATAACAATTGAACCTTCATAGCCTGCATTGTAGGCAATTTGGCGAACTGGTTCTTCCAAGGCACGAAGAACAATGCTACGTCCTGTTGCTTCATCGCCTTCTAATTCCAAGGCAACGACAGCTGAGATAACATTAACAAGGGCAGTACCACCACCTGCAACGATACCTTCTTCAACAGCTGCACGAGTCGCGTTAAGAGCATCTTCGATACGGAGTTTCATTTCCTTCAACTCAGTTTCAGTTGCAGCACCAACCTTGATAACAGCTACTCCACCTGACAATTTAGCCAAGCGTTCTTGAAGTTTTTCACGGTCGAATTCTGAAGTTGTTGTTTCAATTTGAGACTTGATGACAGCGACACGGTTAGCGATGGCTTCAGGATTACCTGCACCTTCTACAATGACTGTACTATCTTTATCAACAGACACTTTAGCTGCTTGACCAAGCGCTTCGATAGTAGCATCTTTCAATTCAAGACCAAGATCTTCTGTGATAACAGTTCCACCTGTCAAAATCGCGATGTCTTCCAGCATAGCCTTACGACGGTCACCAAATCCAGGCGCCTTAACAGCAACTACGTTGAAGGTTCCACGGATCTTGTTCAAAACAAGAGTTGGAAGAGCTTCACCGTCAACATCGTCTGCAATGATCAAGAGGGGACGACTGCTTTGAAGAATGCTTTCTAGAAGTGGCAAGATTTCTTGGATATTTGAAATCTTCTTATCTGTAATCAAAATGTATGGATTTTCAAGGTCTGCAACCATTTTTTCATTGTCAGTAACCATGTACTGAGATAGATAACCACGGTCAAATTGCATTCCTTCTACAACTTCAAGCTCTGTTTCCATCCCACGTGATTCTTCAATGGTGATAACTCCGTCTTTACCAACTTTTTCCATGGCTTCAGAGATGTATTCACCAACTTTTTCAGAACGAGATGAAACGGCGGCAACCTGCGCAATCGCTTCTTTGTTAGCAACAGGAATGGCATTGTTCTTCAAGGCATCTACAGCAGTTGCAACCGCTGCTTCAATCCCTCGTCGTATACCAATTGGGTTTGCTCCTGCTGTAACGTTTTTGATTCCTTCACGAACGATCGCCTGTGTCAAGACTGTTGCAGTAGTTGTCCCGTCACCAGCGATATCATTCGTCTTAGAAGCTACTTCTGATACCAATTTGGCACCCATATTTTCAAAATGGTCTTCCAATTCGATTTCTTTAGCGATTGTTACACCATCATTGGTAATCAATGGAGAACCAAATGATTTTTCAAGCACAACGTTACGACCTTTAGGTCCCAAGGTTACTTTAACAGTATCTGCTAGAATATCAACGCCACGAACCATAGCTGAACGAGCGTCTGATGAAAATTTAATGTCTTTTGCCATACTTACTTTCTCCTATTATTCTTCAACGATTGCCAAGATACTAGATTCACCCACGATGAGGTATTTTTCATCCCCATCTTTAACATCAATACCTGCATGAGCTTCAACTAAAACATGATCTCCAGCTTTTACACTTGGAGCGACTAACTCACCGCTCAAGGTACGAACACCTTGTCCAGTAGCCACTACTATAGCTGTTTTCGTTTCTTCTTGGGCTGATTTTGCGAGGACAAAGCCTCCAACAGTTTGTTCTTTTTCTTCAATTTTCAAGACCACACGGTCTCCTAATGGTTTCAACATCTGTTTTCCTCCATAATAGAATCATATTGTTAGCACTCTTTGTATACGAGTGCTAAACCATAGTTCTATTGTATCACTTGGTCAAAAATAGTCAAGAAAAAAGTCTGATTTATAGCATAAAAAAGAGTTGGAGAAAACTCTCAAACTCTTGTCATTTTAAAATGGAAGTTCCTCCTCTTCCAAAACTAGATCTGCTAAGCCTTGACCTGTATTATTTTCACGCATAGCACGTTGGGCACGACTTTCCAAAAGTTGGAATCCTGTACAGAGAACTTCAGTTACATAATTCTTCTGCCCATTCTTCTCAAACTTACGGGTACGAAGCTCGCCATCCACCGAAATAAGGCTACCCTTGCTTGCATAGCTAGCTAAAGTCTCTGCAAGTTTGCCCCAGACAACAATATTGATGAAGTCAGCTTCACGTTCCCCGTTTTGGTCTTTATAACGACGATTTACTGCGATAGTTGCTCGTGCAACGGACTTGTCATTGTTGGTTTTGTGCAATTCTGGTGTAGACGTCAAACGTCCAATCATAATAACTTTATTATACATTTTTTCATCCTCCTACTTATCTATTCGAAGGAAATCAAAAAAAGTTACAAAATTTGTAACTTTTTTCAAATAATGTTAGTCTCTATGAATCATAAATCCAGTGGCTTGTTGATTAGCCATGATGGTCATATCTGTGATTTGCACCCGACGAGGTTGGCTGGTCACATAAACCACAGCATCTGCGATATCTTGTGCCTGCAAGGCTTCGAGCCCCTGATAGACCGTTGCAGCCCGTGCCTCATCTCCATGGAAACGGACTTTTGAAAAATCAGTCTCTACAATACCAGGCTGAATAGTCGTCACCTTGATATCTGTAGCTATGGTATCAATCCGTAGTCCATCTGAAAAGGTTTTGACTGCAGCCTTGGTTGCTGAATAGACTGCTGCACCAGCGTAAGCATAAATCCCTGCAGTGGAACCCATATTGATAATATGTCCTTGATTAGCTGCTATCATGGAAGGCAAGAGACAACGAGTAACAGCCATCAAGCCCTTGACATTGGTATCCAACATGGTCAGCATATCCAACTCTTCATAGTCATGATAGGGAGCTAAGCCTAAAGCAAGTCCAGCGTTATTGACCAATATATCAATCTGACCCACAGTTTTTAGAATATCTGAACAGACAGTCTTAACCATTGTCATATCGGTTACATCTAGCGAAAAGGTCCAGACTTTTTGATTTGGAAAGGTTTCTACAAACTCAGTTTTGAGAGCTTCAAGTCTTTCTCTTCGACGCCCTGTAAGAACGATATTCTCACCTTCTTTTAGATAAGCACGTGCAATGGCTTCACCAATACCCGATGTTGCACCTGTAATGACTACATTTTTTGCCATCTTATTTCCTTCTATCTGGTGTATTCAGATACTGACAGCATCTTAAGCAGTCCAGTGCTTAGCTGGATCGAAAGGTGTTCCAACAACTTGGTCATCTGACAACTCAATGACTCCACGTTTCTGCGGAGCATTTGGCAAGGCAAGTTCGCGAGGACTGCACATCATCCCAAAACTCTTTTCCCCACGAAGTTCCCCTGGGAAAATTAGATTGCCTTTTGGCATCATAGCTCCAGGAAGAGCAACAATGGTTTTCAAACCAAGACGCGCATTTGGAGCACCTGCCACGATTTGCACTGTTTTGTCATTCCCAACAGCAACTTGACAGATATTGAGGTGGTCACTATCTGGATGCGCAACCATTTCTACAATCTCACCAACCACAAATTTTGGTTCATTATCGTTAATGATTTCTTCAGTAAAACCTTGCGCCTGCAATTCTTGATTCAAACGATCTACTTGGTCGTCTGTTAAAAATACTTGGCCACGGTCTTCAAGTTCAAACAAGCTAGAAACTTCAAAAATATTCCAAGCGACAGTTTCACCTGTTTCCTTTAGGAAAACACGCGCCACATTGCCTTTACGTTCAACATCTAGTTTGGCATCGCCACTGTTTTTCACGATGACCATAAGGACATCACCGACATGTTCTTTATTATATGTAAAAATCATTCTTTCTCTTCTCCTATTTTAATCCTGCTAAAAAGTCGTTAATTTGTGCCTTGGTTTTACGGTCACGATTGACAAAGCGTCCAATCTCCTTGTCCTTATCTAAGACAACAAGACTTGGAATCCCGTAAACATCCCAAAGTTTAGCAAGTTCCATGTACTCATCTCGGTCTACCCGTATAAAAATGAACTCTGGATTTGACTCTTCAATCTCTGGCAAGGCAGGGTAGATATAACGACAATCGCCACACCAATCCGCAACAAAAAGGAAGACCTTCTTGCCATCCTGTTCAACTAGATTAGCTAGTTCTTCCAAACTATGAGGATTTATCATAAGACTTCCTCCTCGTAGATAAGATCTTCATCTTCATAGACAAAGGTATAGTGACGACCATCCTCAAAAATGACACCACCAACGAGACGTTCTAGGCTACTTTCGTAGACTTGGACATAGAGAGTCGCAATTTCACCCATTTCTGAAAAGTAGTCACGCACAATAGCCGTTAACTCTTCCTGTGTCTTCATGAGTTTGTGATCATCAGCTAATTTCTTAGCACCAAAGGCAAGTGCTCCAAGCCCTGCCACGACTAAACCTGTTTTAATAATATTTTTCGTTTTCATGCTAACATTGTAACACAAAAAGATAAGTAGGACAAATCGTGAATGCTATTTTCGTTTGAACTATAGTGCCTCATTTCAAGAAATATTGACTCCTATCTCCTCCTATGGTACAATACCTCAAAGTAACGATTTACTTATCCATAAAATTCTAAGGAGACTCTAAATTAACAAAGAAAGTTATTTTGACGGTGGATTACTCAGCTTTATCGGGCACTCGATTGTCGCTTTTTTCATCATCGCCTTAACTCTAGGAATTGCCACACCTTGGGCCGTTTGTTTTATGCAAGATTGGAAAGTCCGACATACTGTCATCGATGGTCAATGTTTATATTTTGATGGAACTGGCGCCCAGTTATTTGGAAATTGGATCAAATGGTTCTTACTGACGATTATCACTCTTGGAATCTATTCATTTTGGTTAAAAATAAAAACAGAACAATGGATTACTAAGCATACCCATCATATGTAAAAAGTGCGGTTTATAGACCACACTTTTTTTATAGCTCTTAATAATGTCTCTCTCCAAATAAACCCTCTGGTAAATCATGGAATCCCTTACCGGCCTTAAAGTTTTCAAACTTACCTAGCAAGAACTGGTAGGCATCCAATCGACTTTCGTAGCGAATCATGGCATCTTTTGCACGCTCATCTTGATCTTCTTCACAGACCTTTTGGCTTTCCTTGAACGCCATATCATTAATCATGATTTGGGTATTAACCCAGGCTTCAAATTCTTTCATAAATTCTTGTTCGTAACTCATTTTTTCTCCTTATTCTAATCCACGGAAATAGTCTGTATCAATCTCACGGTAAGGCTGGATATCCTGAACGTACTCCAAGACTCCTTGAAACTCTCCTGCTTGATCGTGGACAGCTGCATAAGTGACATGGACAAACTTTCCACGTGATTCTGACTTGAACCACATCTCGTACTTGTCTTTTTTCCCTTCACGAAGACCTTGCATAATCGCTTTGACTTTCTCCAAATATTTTGGTGGGTGGCATAGTTCGACATTTCGTCCAACTTGAGACGGTGTCCTCTTGAAAATCATCTCATCTGCTGGCGTATTATTGTTATAATACTGGAAGATATCATCCTTATTAACAAAGGTAATCTCCATAGGAAGGTGATTAAGGATAAGATTTGCCTGCTCAACTGAGAGATAACCATTTCCAAAAGCCTGTTGGCTATTGCGGTCTACCACTGTTTCCTTTTCCTTAGGTGTGAAGGTGATGGTAAACTGACCTTCTGGCGTATCAATCACTTGCTGAACTTGTCCATCTACAGTTTCTGACTGAGTTGGTTCTTCTACACTTTTCTTCTCAACAAAGCTTTTACGTTCAGGAACCCATTTTTCAGACGGGCGGATGATAGCATAGCCATAAGCATCACTTTCCTCAGCAATCTGAATCCAGTCATCTTGGGTAAAAGATTCGAGCAATATCATAAGGAGGATAGACTCTTCCTTGAAGATCATACTTTCAAACTCTGTCGCAAAAGCTTCAAAAGCTTCCTTTACGGCGGAAATTGGCACTTCTGGGAGCGACTTAGTTGCCGCTAAAGCTGTTTGAAAGAGTTCCCTAATCTGATCATCAACTCCCCACATGACTTTGGGAGGTGAATCATGTCCATAACGTTCCATGATAGGAAAAAAGAGCTCTTCCTTGCGCTGGTAGTGAATATCAAATTGACCAACAAGCCCCATCTGACGTACCAAGCCTTTGCGCATCTCAACCAGCATTTCCTCATCGTCCACAGATTCATAAGTCGAGAGCAATCTACGAACCCGAATCAAAGCAGCACGAAGGGCTAGATTTTCATCCTTAAAGACACGCACGGGATGACCTGGATGGTCGGTATCTTCAACCTCGACACCCTTAACAGCATTTTTAAAGAGATTGGCATGGACATCACAAAGCTCCATGACATCTTCAAAGGTCACACCTGAGTCCGAGTTCATCAACTCGTGCTCCATAAGGGAAATCTCGATAGCTGATACACCTGTAAAGGTTGCATCAAAGCGTTCCTGAACGGACTCTGGAGAGGCTCCATGATGCAATTCTAATAAAATATCCCGCAGGATATGAATACGTTCATCTGTCATTAGTCTAACCCGATCACTTCGTAACCATTTGCTTCAAGCGTACGCACAATCTTATCCATAGGAGTTCCCTCGAGTTTAGAACCCTGTTTAAGCGAAACTTTTCGCCCTACAGTATTACGCATCAAGGGATTTGCAAGAGGTTTAAAACCAAGCTCAACCAAAATATCTAAAACTTCTGGATGTTTATCCACCACTTCCGCAACTGGAATTGATACATCGATTATATTGTCCATGAGAACCTCCATGAGTCTATCTCTAATCATTTAGCTATTTTTATTATACCATAAGGACAATGATTAAAAAAACTAGCAGTACAAGTCTTGCTAGTTTATTTCTTATAAAATCATTGTTCATGTCTATGTCGGCTCTTCCTAGTGATATCACAAAGTCTTAATGTATCCCTAGCATGATTATTAGAGAACTTTGAAAAACCAGTCTAATATCTTAAAAAGAATCTTGTAAAACAGTAATTGGATGGCGAAAGAGATTAGGAACCAGAGTATTTTTATCAGACCAACAATTGGTGTTATAAAAAGAAGAGTGAAGAGCCTCCAAAAAGATTTCATTCTTTATCCTCCGGCTTCATCAACCAAGTAGCTGTATCCATAAGCTTATCTACAAGAAATAATTTTCCTAAGCCAACTACTATATTTTCATCTTTCTTCATGGTTTCTGCAACTTTTAAAGCTTGCTTTGTAAGAAGATAATTACCGTATGTTTTGGCCAGTACTGTTATGATCCCCATGTCATTCTCCTTCGATGATTTTAACCTCTTTTTGGATAGTGGCAACATCTCTTTGATATTGTGCTTCATCGTAGTTAATCAATTTGGACAATTCTTTTTGCAATCTTTCTCCCATGGGTTTCATGGTCGCAAAAGTTAAGCCACCTGATAGGACTCCACCTAAGATAGGAATAACTTTTCCCATCCCCTTAGCCAATCCTCCCTTAGTCAGATTCACTCCAAAGATTTTCAGAGCTTTTTCCAAAATTGGATACCAAAGAGTCTTTGTCAAAGCCTTTTTGTTTACAATTTTCATCACTTGCTTAGCAACTGTAACACCACCAGAACGAAGTAGAGCGCCCGCACCATTTACTCCCAACATCACTCCCAGATAGAGCAAGAGGGTATTTTTAGCTTCTTCGCTCAGCTCATTTCGCGAAGCCCAGAGATCATCATAGCCGTAAATATAGCCTAGCTCCTGGGCTAGTTTTAATGAAAATGCGTAAAATTGGGCTACATCTGTCGGAATGGTAACTGCCATGGCAATACCTCCTGGCAAACCTGCCAAAACAGATGTCCCACTTGCCAGTAAAACATTATCTTTAATACAGGCATTGGCCACTTGATCTAAGGTTTCCTTAGGTAATAAAGCTGTCGGCCCTTCTTCCAATAATCTAGGAATATCCTTTGAAGCCACTTTCTTAGAGAATTTATCCATTAAAAATTTTGACCGGTTCACTTTGACGACAGGAAGTTTTACTACCTGTTGCAACACATGCATCGCCACATCTTCTTTAGCCATCTCTATCTCCGTTTTTCATTCATATCAAGCTTTATCTTATCATATTTATGGAATAAATGATATTTTCAAGATTTATTTTCTTGATTTCTACTCATCTAATCTGACTAGACAATGACCTACTTATAGACACACAAAAAAGAGGGTTGCCCCTCTTTCTACTTAATGTTTATCCAGATTGCGTAGCATCTCGTCAATCTTGTTTCCATATTCGATGGATTCGTCTTTGACGAAAGTTAAGTCTGGAATTTTGTACAATTTCAAATTGCGACCAAGTTCACGTTTGATGGTGCCAGTTGCTTTTTCAAGCCCGACTTGAGCTTTCTGATTATCTGAGGCAAGATTACTCAAAATAGTGTAGTAAACCTTAGCCATAGATAAATCACCTAGCATCTGAACATCAGTGATAGTCACACCTTGGACACGCGGATCACGGACTTTCTTTTGCAAAATCTCATTGACTTCGCGCTTGATTTCCATGCCCACACGGTCCGTACGGAAATGATTTGCCATGCTTTTTCCTTTCTCTCAATTGAACCAAAAGCTAGGCCAGCAGACCTAGCTTTGTCTAGTAAATAGAGGAACTAGAGCCATTTGAATCTAGGAAACAAGCCATAGATAGAACTAAGGGTTCATCAAGGCGCTGTTGACAACGAGTCAAATGAGCTATCGTTTCTCTATTATCTCTTAATTTCTTCCATGATATAGGCTTCAATCACATCATCCATCTTAAGATCATTGTAACCATCAATCATAAGACCACCTTCACGGCCGTTTGTAACTTCTTTGACGTCATCTTTATAGTGTTTCAAGCTAGCTAGGGCACCATCGTAAATTACGACACCATCACGGATGACACGGACTTTAGAATCACGGGTAACTTTACCACTAGTAACCATAAATCCACCGATTGTTCCCACTTTAGATACCTTGAAGGTTTCTCGGATGATCGCTTCACCGATAACTTTTTCTTTAAATTCTGGGTCAAGCATCCCTTTCATGGCTTCTTCCATCTCTTCGATCACCTTGTAGATGATGCTGTGGAGACGGATTTCTACATCGTCAGCTTCTGCTTGTTGACGAGCTTGTGGTGTAGGGCGTACGTTGAAACCAACGATAAAGGCATTTGAAGCTTCGGCAAGAGTCACGTCAGATTCATTGATAGCACCGACAGCCGCATGGACGATGGTAACTTTCACGCCCTCAACATCAATTTTTTGAAGTGAGGCAGAAAGTGCTTCAACGGAACCTTGTACGTCTGCCTTGATAATGACGTTAACTGACTTGAGTTCACCAGCTTTAAGGGTATCAAAGAGATTTTCAAGGCTGACACGTTGTGTAGCTTGACGTTGCTTCATAAGAGCACGTTTAGCACGTTCTTCACCAGCTGCACGAGCAGATTTTTCATCTTCGTAAACGGCAAAGTGGTCACCCGCCATTGGCGCTTCGTTCAAACCAGTGATCGATACTGGTGTTGATGGTCCTGCAACCTTCACACGACGTCCAAGGTCGTTGGTCATAGCACGGACACGACCGAAGGTATTTCCGACAACGATTGGGTCTTGAACATTCAAGGTACCTTGTTGAACAAGAAGGGTTGCAACCGCACCTTTACCTTTATCCAAACGGGCTTCGATAACAGTACCGATGGCACGAACTGTTGGGTCTGCTTTGAGTTCTTGGATTTCAGCCACAAGAAGGACAGTTTCCAAGAGTTCATCGATATTTTGGTTGAACTTGGCTGAGATTTCTACAAACTCAGAATCTCCACCCCAGGCAGTTGACATAACACCATGTTCAGCCAATTCACCGATAACACGTTCTGGGTTGGCACCTGGTTTATCAATCTTGTTGATGGCTACGATGATTGGGACATTAGCTGCTTTTGAGTGGTTGATGGCTTCGATAGTTTGAGGCATTACCCCGTCATCTGCCGCTACGACCAAGATGGTAATATCGGTAACAGAGGCACCACGCGCACGCATAGAGGTAAAGGCTGCGTGTCCTGGTGTGTCAAGGAAGGTAATCTTCTTACCATTTTCCTCAATCTGATAGGCACCGATATGCTGAGTGATACCACCGGCTTCACCTGTTGCAACACGAGAATTACGAAGGGTATCCAAAAGGGTTGTTTTACCATGGTCAACGTGTCCCATGATCGTTACAACTGGTGGACGCTCTACAAGTTCATCTTCATTGAGATAACCATCTTCAGCGAAGAAACGTTCGATATCAGCATTGTCCACTTCAACCTTTTGTTTCGCATCAATACCGTAATCGACCATGAGGAGTTCGATTGTTTCACCGTCTAAGGACTGGTTTTGTGTCGCCATCACGCCCATCATGAAGAGTTTCTTAACAATCTCAGCTGGTTCGCGCTTGATACGTTTTGCAATTTCCGCGACGGTCATACCATCTGTATATTCAAATTCTGTTGGCAATTCATGGAACTTACGCTCTGTAACAGGTTTTGGTGCCTGACTACGGTTGTTTTTGTTATTGCCTTTTTTATTCTTTTTGTTATTGTTCCAGTTACTATTTCTTTGATTTCTCACTTGATTTTGACTACTTCGATTCTTTTGTTGTTTTCTAGGACCATCTTCTTCGTGATCGAAATCATCACGTTCTTTGTCTGGTCGGGCTTGTTTCTTACGACGTGTATCCACTACAGGTTCTTTAGCTGCAGGAGCTACTTCAACCACTGGTTGAACTTGCTGTACTTGTTCAGCCAATTTAGCAGCTTCTTCAAAGATTTCCTCAGGTTCCTTGCGTTTATTTGCTTGGGCCAAGGCTTCTTTAGCTGCTTGAGTTTGCTTGAAGCGTTCCTCACTTGAACGAGCATATTCTGCATTTTGTTCTGCCTTTAGAGCAGCTGCACGGGCTTTAAAGTCAACACGTGGGCCTGCTTGATTTGGACGTTTGTCCTCTTGCTTGCGGCGATCATTTCCACGATTTTGCTGACCTTGCTGTTTCTTAGCTTGGTCATTAAAGCGACGATTGTCGCGATTGCCTTGACCTTGTTTACCACCATTACGGTCATCATTTTTTTGACGATTCCCATTTTGTTGGTGGTCACGGTTATTGCCCTTATTTTGCTTGCGTCGTTCAGCCTGCTCTTTTGCACGTGCTTCACGCTCAGCCTTAAAGTTTCGACTCTGCGGTTTTACTGGCGCCACTCTCTCTTCTTTAGGGGCAACCGCTGCTGCTGGTTTTTCCTCTTCCTTAGCTACAGCTGGTTTAGCTGGCTCAGATTTTTCGGCTTTCTTTTCTGTACTTGCTTTTGGTTCTGCAGGTTTTGCTTCTACTTTCGGAGCAGCAGACTTAAAGCTGGCAGCGATTTTTGCAGCGACAGCTTCTTCCACACTTGATGAGTGGCTTTTCACATCCAAGCCCAACTCTTTTGCACGCGCTACAACTTCCTTACTTTCTTTTCCAAGTTCTTTTGCGATTTCGTACAATCTTTTCTTAGACAAATCATGTCCTCCTCTTCTATTCCATAAGAGACCTCATTTTCTTTGTAAATCCAGCATCTGTCACAGCCAAAACTTTTCTTGATTTTCCGACTGCTATGCTTAATTCCAGTGTTGAAAACACGGTAATAACTTCTACTTGATAATAATGACTTTTATCCTGAATCTTCTTGGTCAGGTTGGGACCAGCATCATGGGCGAGAAATACCAGTTTTACTTTCTGGTCTTGGATAGCCTTGACGACCATTTCTTCACCCGAGATGATTTTCCCTGCTCTCTGAGCAAGTCCCAAGAGATTGGCAATTTTTTGTTTATTCAAGTCCTAACTCTCTTCTTTTCACTTTGTGATCGACATAGGCAATCAACTCGTCATAAAAGCTCTCTTCAACTTCCATACTAAAGCTACGGTTAAAGACTTTTTTCTTTTTGGCCTCAAGGGCTTCTGCATTGTCTAGCTTGATATAAGCACCACGACCATTAGCCTTGCCTGTCGGGTCGATAAAGACCTGTCCCTCTTTGTTCTTGACAATACGGAGTAAATCGCGTTTATCAATCACTTCATTGGACACAACAGACTTGCGCAAAGGGATTTTTCTAGTTTTCATCCTTCCCTCCTCTGATCAGCTCTTATTCTTCTTCGACCAATTCGTCTGTTTCTACCTGGTCAGCTTGTTCTGCTGCTTCCATGGCTTCAAACTCACTTGCAGACTTGATATCGATACGGTAGCCAGTCAAATGAGCTGCCAAACGAACGTTTTGTCCACGACGACCGATCGCAAGAGAAAGCTTGTTATCTGGCACAACGACCAAGGCACGTTTGCTGTCGTTTTCATCAAAGATAACTTGGTCAACTTCTGCAGGAGCGATAGCATTGTAGATAAATTCAGCTGGATCTGCTACCCATTCAATAACGTCGATGTTTTCTTCGATTGGGACCATACGATCGCTCTTGGCATCGTAGCGAGCTGGGTGGAATTTGCTAGTAATTTTCTTGATGTTAGCACCACCACGTCCGACGATTGTCCCGATCGCATCCACGTTTGGATTGTGGCTACGAACAGCAACCTTTGTACGATCACCTGCTTCACGAGCCACGCTCATGATCTCAACTGTTCCGTCATAGACTTCTGGAATTTCTTGTTCCATCAAGCGTTTGATCATTTCTGGATGGCTACGGCTTACAAAGACATTCACTCCACGAGGATTGTCTTCAACCTTGTAGACATAAACTTCGATACGATCGTGAGAAGCAAAGACTTCTCCAGGAATTTGGTCTTGTTTTGACAATTGAGCTTCGATGCTGCCAAGGTTGACATAGATAAAGCGATTGTCGAAGCGCTCCACTGTACCTGACATGATTTCTTGTTCATGCTCTTTGTAAGTATTGTAGGTAATGGCACGTGTTTGCTTGCGCATTTTTTCCATGATGGTTTGTTTGGCAGATTGGGCTGCTACACGACCAAACTCTCCTGGTGCTTCTTCAAATTTAATCTTGTCCCCAAGCTCGTAGGCTGAATTAATAGCAAGGGCATCTTTTAAGCTGATTTCCAAACGGCTATCAAATACTTCATCAACTACTTCACGAACAGTATAAACTGTAAAGTCACCTGTCTTTTCGTTGAAATCAATGGCTACACTGTCTGATTGACCATAGCGTCTGCGATAGGCTGAACGAAGTGATTCCACCACTGCATCAATGATGTCTTCTTTTTTGATTCCCTTGTCTTCTTCCAAAATGCGGAAGGCCTCTAGCATTTCTTTACTCATCTTCTATTCACTTTTGAATCTTCAAAAGCTTCCTTTCTTTTACTATAATTTTACTGCTAAACGTGCTTTTGATACCAAGTTATATGGAATTTGGACTGTTTTCTTACGTGTCTTGTCCATATATTCCATAGTCAACTCATCCTCTTCAAAGGCTAGCAAGGTTCCTTCAAAGACCTTTTGCTTATCGATGGCTTGGTAAAGTCCAACATGGATGTATTTCCCAACTGCTCCAGCGACTGCTTCCTTGGTTTTCAAAGGACGCTCCAAGCCTGGACTGGTGATTTCTAAGAAATATTGTTCTGGGAAGGGATCTGGCTTGATAGTATCTAGGACAGGACTGATGATTTCTGTCAAGTCCGCTGTGTCGTTCAAGGTAATTCCCTCTGGTTTATCTACAAAAATACTAAGAATCATGTCACTGCCAATCTTTCCGTACTCGATATCCACGAGTTCAAAGGGAGCTTCAATGACAGGTTCTACGACTTCTCTGACTAATTCTACGATAGTTGCGATTGCGTCCACCTCCTCATAAGCAAGAGGCGAAGATATTTCCCCGCCTCACTTTCTCATATTCTTACTTACAGTATAACACTTTTGACTACTTATGTAAAGTATAAGCACTCAGAAGGCTTGATTTTAAGCTTTTTCTTAAAATTCTGCACGATTTTATAGAAAGATATCAGTTTCTTTACCAAGCAATCTGAATTCCTTACAAATCAACTGTTCCGCATCCAAGCAGCTGATCCTTTTCTAGTCATCTCCCCTCTTTACTGCAAAGTCCCTAATATCCCCAAGTCATATTTCCAAGGTAAAATACGTCTCACAGACTCATCAATACGCTCTTCTGTCAGCTCTCCTGAGGAGACTTTCTTTAATAAATAAGGAATTTGAGTTTGGTACGAAGATCCTAAAATCAAATCATTACCCGCTAAAATTGCTTGAAGGGCAGCTTCATCCTGATTGACAAAATCAGCCAATCCTGCCATATCTAGATCATCCGTCATAATAACCCCATTGAAGTGAAGTTCCTTGCGAAGAATATCATTAATTTTTGGAGAGATAGATGACGGAACAGTATCAATCTTGGATAGAATATTGTGCGATACTAAAACACTATCCGCACCTGCATCTATACCTGCTTGAAAGGGTAGAAAATCTGCTTGTCTTAACTCATCCAAGAAACGATTGTCTTGGATAATGTCGGTATGACTGTCTCCATTATCTCCATATCCCGGAAAATGCTTCAAGGTTGACCCAACCTTAGTCTTTCCAAGTTCTTCTACAACCTGCTCAACATAACTTGCAGTCGTTTGGGCATCTTGTCCAATGGTTCGATCATAGATGAAAGCTGATGGATTGCTGGCAAGATCTGCAACTGGAAAGAGTCCAGCATTGATACCGACAGATTTTAGCAGCTCTGCCTTCTGTCTAGTATCAGAACGAATTGCCTCCATCCCACCTTTTTGATAAAGTTCCATAGGAGATTGGAAAGGAGTCTCTAAAATCGAACTGATACGAGTCACGGTTCCGCCTTCTTCATCTGAACCAATCAATAAAGGAATCTTCGAAGCAGCTTGGTAGCGATCTGTCAAAGCCTTCATATCCTCTAGGGTTTGTCCTTGAAAATCTCGTCCAAACAAGAGATAACCTCCAAAATGATAGGACTGAAGGTCTTCTAGCTGATGACTAGTAGGAATCCTAGCCCAGAACAACTGGCCTAATTTTTCTTCCAAAGTCATCGTGACTAATATATCTTCAACAACCTTATTCTTCTCTGCTTCACTAGTTTGAGTAGTTTTCTCAGTTTTTTCTACTTGCACATCTGCTTGTCGATGATGTTGATGATCCAAAAAAATCAAACCACCTATCACAAGGAGAAAGAAAAAATAGACTACAATAGGTTTTATGCTTCTTCTCATAGCCCCTTCATTATACCACTTATCAGGGCACAAGTACACACTTATCAAAATCCCAAATCTATTAAAAACCTCAAGGATTTAGTCCTATCGAAGACAGAACTAAATCCTTGAGGTACATATTTACATTATATTTGAGTGAACGACAGTTTTTCACTAACAAGTCTTTACATTAAAACTGAGCTTCAACTCTATAGATGACTTGACCCTTGCTTGAAAACTTTTGCTCATACTCCGTCATAACATTTCCTTCAAAGTCGCTGGCATGTAAATCTAACCAAACGCCATTGAGCTTCATGCCATATTGAGAAAAACTCACTAGGCTATATTCAAACAAGCCACGGTTATCTGTCTTGAAATGAATCTCACCGTGCTCAGGCAAGATACGCTTGAAGGTATCCAAGAAACTCTTATAGGTTAGACGACGCTTTTCATGGCGCTTTTTAGGCCACGGATCTGAAAAGTTTAGGTACAAGCGATCAATCTCACCATCTTCAAAGTAGTCAGTCAAATCTGAACCATCAACCCACAACAACTTAATATTGGGGACTGCAACTTCCAAAACCTTGTCCAAGGCATAACTCAAAACAGACTTTTGAATATCAATCCCGATATAGTTGATATTAGGGTTTTGCTTGGCCATACCTGACACAAAGGCTCCCTTACCACTACCAACCTCAACATGGATAGGATTGTCATTTCCAAAGAGGTCTCGCCATTTTCCTTTGGCTTCTAAAGGATTTAAGACAACATACTGAGGATTAGCCTCTAGTAATTCTGTTGCCCCTTTACGATTTCTAACTCTCATCTCTTCTTTCCATACTTGTCACGGAAGATGCGCAAGGCATAAATCTCCCGATTGACATTTTCTAGATCTTCATTTGTATAATATTTGGCAATCTGGCTCAAGAAGGATAACTGAGCATACCAAAATAGTTTGTTGATGACTGTTTGGTTGTATTTGTAACCGTAATAAGTCAACCACTCTTTCCACTGATAGTCTGGAATATAGTGACATAGCATATGCGCCACATCAAACATGCGATCCGTTAAACGAACGGAATCCCAATCCACTAAATAAATAAGACCGCTCTCTGTCTCAATCCAATTACTATGTCGTACATCTCCATGAACGATCGTTGCATAATCTTCCCTAAAGTTTGGCAAGCTTCCTCGCAAATCCTCTACTACCATTCTTAGATATTGATTGTTCTTCAAGGATTCTGGAGCATCTTTTAACCAAGCCTGAAGCAAGTCAAAAGGTGTTTCTAAAGAATAGCCCAAACGAGTCAATTGCGTCATCAAAGGACGCGAACGATGCAAGCGACTCAGAATATTGATAATCTGCTTGCGATTCATATCATAAGGGGTCAAAATTTTACCATTCAACCATTCTTGGGCACACATATCACGCCCATCCGATAAACGGCGAGTCCATAATAATTGAGGAGCGATTTGTTCCTTGGCTAAACCAGGTAGGATTGGAGAGGTGTTCATTTTAATAAAGACGCGCTTCCCATTAGGGTAGCTTCCCATATAAGCTTTCCCGCTTTTCCCAGGTATAGGGGTCAGCGTTAGCTCAATATCACCCAAGTCCATTTCTTTCCTCCGTATAAAGTTTCCTTACTATTCTACTAGTTTTTAGCCTATTCGTCAACCAGTCCAGACCTGATTCTCAAATAAAAGCCCTTTATCCAATCTTGTTAAAAGAAAAAGCCAAGCAGAGAGATCTACCTAGCCTTGGTTTTTCAATTTTTTCTTAGTAAATTGCCCCCTAAAAATCTGCACTTATACTCAATGAAAATCAAAGAGCGAACTAGGAAGCGAGCCACAGGTTGCTCAAAACACCGTTTTGAGGTTGCAGATGGAATCTGACGTGGTTTGAAGAGATTTTAGATGAGTATTAATCTGACAATTCAAGCTTTTAACTGGTCCTCATCATGCAAATATCCTATGTAAAAAAGTCATGATAAACGGTAAGTTTGCGATGATATTATTAACAATATGAATCGCGTAAGAAGGATAGATAGTCTTGGTATAGCGTGTCAAACCACCAAATATACATCCAACTGCTGTATAAACCAGAAGGTCTAGTAGACTAGGAGGGCTTGAAAAATGAGGTAAGGCGAATAAAATCGACGGAAATAGAATATCCAGTCCCAATCTGGAATTTTTAAAGAAGGCATGTTGAAGCAGTCCCCTACATACCAATTCTTCCATCAGAGGTCCTAGTACGATTAAGGTTAGGTAAACACCGAACTCCGCAAAATTCGTCTCACTATAGACAATAAACAAATTCCAACTTTCGTTTGTCCCCTGAACGTGTTTAGCTGTCAGATAGTTAAAGCATATCAGTACGACAACTGCTAACACCGTCAAAACAGCAAAACTCAACCACTTTTTCCTAGGGATATGAAAGAGATAAGCATGACCCGACCTGACCAAAATCCAAATCATCAAGCAGATAAAGAGAACACTGATGATGTTTCGAATCCAGATAATATTTCCTACCCAAGACGAGAACTCCCAATAATTTCTCCAAAATTGGGTTGTCCAAAACAATCCGAAAAATAAAAACAAATAAGAAAGAATGGCACTCGTTTTGAAAAGAATAGAATATTTTTTCATAGAAGCTCCTTCATAGCTTTGCTATCGTACCTTATACTCAATAAAAATCAAAGAGCAAACTAGGAAGCGAGCCGCAGGCTGTACTTGAGTACGGCAAGGAGAAGCTGACGTGGTTTGAATTTGATTTTCGAAGAGTATTAGTTCTTCTTACCTGGTCTATGTGTTACCAGACTATAGATCGTAACAGGAGTACTTACCAGTACAAGAACATTTCTCCAGAGTTCATTAGAAATCATGAGTACTCTTATACAAAGAACAAGCGATATCAATATCACTACAACTCGGGCAAATAAATCTAAAAAATACACATACTTTTTCATATGATTCCTCCATCTATTAATTCCACATCTAGAATCATTAAAATAAAGATTCAACATTTTTGCATTTTACAGATGATCCTTAGCAGATATTATTTTAAACCATCCATCTTATTTTGATGATCTATTCCAGACCTATAAAACTTCTATGTTCAAGATTCAAAGTGGCTTTTTCTCCATTTTTTATTGAACTGAACGAAGATATAAACCGAAGCAAAGTATGCTAGTGCATCCATTACATAATACCACTCATTTCCTCTAAGTTGATTGGCTCTAGGACTAACCAAATCATCATTTACTTCTATTTAAGAGCATCTCTTTTATGTTAATGTATATTAACACTGAAAAACAAGACAGGCCAATAATATTTAAAATGAACATTAATTGGGTTAAGTCTCTAAAAAAATTATCCACTGAAACTACAAGAAATACTATACATATTATAGTCGAAACTATCTTTTTCTTATCCATAATTATTTACTCCTTTCCTATCAAATCCAGCTTATCAATCAAGAGCGTTTTTTAACAGAATGCAGCAACACCCGTTGCAACTTTTACCAATTTAGTCTATCATTGTTTTTTAAAATTTTTCATCCAAATCTTGAATTATCATCGAAACATCTTGAATTGCAAAAACTTCATTAGCCCCTACTTTTTATAATACTTCAAGCCCCAAATGAGTAGCAGCATGATGAATAAGCAGAGAACAGAAGCAATATAACCAATCAGTTGTTGATAGGATTCTGCCGCCGTCATACCTCTATACAAACCGATAATAGACATAAAGCCTGTCAATCCGATGAACATGAGTTGATTGGTTCTCGGATTGACCAACTCATCATCTTCAAACTTTCTCACTCTCATTTCTCTAGTGAGGTAAACAATCACCAAAATAGAAGACAAGTTGATAATCACTAGAAGCAATTGGAAAACCAAGGAAAAATGCAAAAACTGACGAGATAGAAATAAATAAGTAGAGATCAGTACAGGAAACTGACCTAGGAACAATCTGGCTAGGAAGATGTTCCGTTTTTTAGAAAGAAAAGTTTTCATTTCTTTGCTCCTTTCTTTTTAATGATAGCAAAATAGATCATAACTGCAATCAGATAGGCTATGGTATAAAATAAATGATACCAATTACTCTCCCCAAGCGGAGACATGATTAGATACAAGATGAAAATGACAAGTATTTTTTTCTTCATAAGATTTTCTCTTAAATGTGTGCTTTATTTTAGTTGAGCTATATCCTTTACACTGCTAGTATAGCACTCCTTTTGACCTTAATTCCCCCAAATCATGAATGGTCGTCAAAACCTCCTAAATTGTAGAATAAATAAAAAGTAAGCACGGAAAATATGCTTGCCCTAATATATCTTAACAAATCAAAACGCACTCATCTTTACTTCCCTTTTCTCTGATACATTCTCATGATAGCTAGGACGAGAAAGGCTACCCAGCTTGCTAAAACTAGAAGAGTGAGGCCTGTATGTAAGATTTCAGGTGTCTTCTCTATTCGGCTGATGAGACGGACTAAGGAAACTACTGCCATCTGAATGAGGAGCAAGGATTCTGCCCTAACCAATGATGTCTGCTGATTTTCAACTGCATGTAAAAAGGCTGGCAGCAAGACACAGGTTGAAACAATTATTATCAGATTAGCTCCTGTACCTTCTCCTTCGTTGACTAGAGAAAACATGAGAAGATTGGATAGGATGATCAGTACAGAACAAGCTATAAAATAAGATTTCTGGTTCATTTATTTTTCCTCGAATATTATAAAAAGTCAGGCTGGATAAGGACAAATCGTAGCAGTGTTTTTCAACCTAAAATGCCTAGGTCCTCTTGTTCACACATTCTCTAATCAGAAGTTGACAGCAAATGAACCGCCAAAACCTGACGAAAGACTTGATCTTGACAGGTGGTATTGAGACTGGCATTGGGATAACTTTCCACAATCTTCATGACGGTATAGAGACCAACACCTCGGTCCTCCCCTTTAGAACTAACTCCAAAAGAGAAGATTTCAGAAACATCTATCCCCTCTTCTTTGATGGAGTTTTCAACGATAAAGGTTTCCTGTGCTCCATTTTTTATAAAGGCGATTGAGACACGAGGTTGACTGGCCTCTGCACTAGCTTCAATGGCATTGTCACAAAGGATAGACACAATAGTCAGAAAATCAAGCAGACTCATACTCTCGACTTGAATCTCCTCAGGAACTTCGACATTAAAGACAATATCCTTTTCTCTGGCTTTTAGAAATTTTCCTGCTAGGAGACTTTTAAGGGCACGATCCCGAACATTCACCAACCTACCTAGGTCATATTTATTGTCCTGCAATTTTTGGCTAGAATCCTTCAAGACGGAGTCGTAGACCTCTTTTATCTGCTCCATATCCCCCTCTTCAATGCCCAGACGTAAGCTGGTCAAGAGGTTGGCATAATCATGGCGAAAGCTCCGCACTTCCTTATAAAGCTCCTCTATATGCCGACTATAGCGTTCCATATCTCTATAGCGCAAGTCCTGCTCTTGGTTCAGTCTCTCATGGAGTTTGTCCTTCAAATAGGTATCCAATTTCTTGATAATCCCCATAAAAAAGAGCAGGTAAAACACTAGGATGAGATGGCGAACAGTCGTTGATTGGATGCTTTGTTCATATTCAAAGAAAGACAGATTTTCCATGACTAGATAGTAGGCCCCCATTATCCAGTTAATCGTAGTAAGGGACTTTTGAAAACCTTTATCGAGAATCTCCTTTCTCAAGCTAGTGAAATCATAGTCCAACCATTTCAAAAAGGCTAGAGAAATGAAGAAATTGAAAATTATTATACATAACCCAGTAAATGAGTAGTCATTATATACTTGCCCTTGTCCCAAAAATGGAAGCACAAAATAAGAAATACCTCTATAAAAGAGATTCACCAATATCATTGGAAAGAGACCATAAAAGAAAAGGAGTTTTTTAGGAAGCCCTCTTAACAATAAGAAAGATAAGCCGATACCGTACAAGGGTTCCATAAAATAAGATAGGTAAGTATTTCCTACTATATAGCTAATCATTACAAAAACAAAGGCCAATAGTATCTTAAAAAGAAAGGCCTTAAAAATTCTCTCAAAAGTGAGACCAATTCCATCTACCTTAAAGAATATGACAATTTCTAGTCCCTGAGTAACAAGTGTATACAATATAATCCAAATATTATACATAAGTTCTCCTAACTCAATGCAAGTTATTGATAGCCTCAGATACTTCCCTGACCTTATAACGCGCTATTATACAGCTTCCACCATTGGGAAAGAAAAGGAGTTTTTCTTTCTTATCCAAACGAACTACATTAGTTGGATTAACTAGAAAAGAGCGATGGCACTGCAAGAGACGGGGCTCCTGCTTGAGAACCTCCTCTAAACTCGCCGTAAATTCTAACCTGTCTGTCTTGGTATAGAGAATAACACGATGGGGTCTTGGGGACGTTTCGAGATAGTAAACCTCTTTAAAGGGATACTGGAATTGGGCAAATTTTGATTTAAAGTAAAAGCAATCTTCCGCCAGACTTTTACTATCTTGACTATTGGCATAGAGGAGAACTGTCTCGATACGAGATTCAAACTCCTTTGCCGACAAGGCCTTATCAATGTAGTCCAAAGCTGAAACTTGGTAGCGAAAGGACAGGGGCATAAACTCTGAGTGAGTCGTCACAAAGACAATCAGGGCATAAGGATCCCGATCCCGAATCTGTCTAGCCACTTCCAGACCCTTCATCTCTTCGTTTCGAATCTCAATGTCCAAAAAGAAAAGCTGATGCGCCCCCTTCTCATGCACCTCCGCCAGCAGTTGGTCTGGTTTCCCAAAGACTTCAAAAGAACTGGGAATGATACTCTGTTTTTTCAAAAGTTTTTCAATCGTTGTTTCAATTCTGGCTTGTTGGGAAAAATCATCTTCTAAAACAAATATTCTCATCTTCTTACTCTCCTTGTTTCAACCATTTTTGGCGAATTTCTCTATAACGACGTCTGGAATACTGAACAGCATATCGACCTTCTTCTCCAAGAAAAAGAGTCTTTGATTGGAGTTCCATGGATTTTACTTGTTCAAGGTTGACCAGACAATTTCGATGACATCTTGTTAAAGTTTCCCCATATTGTTTCTCAAGCTTGCTTAAATTTTGAAACAAATCAAAGCTAGTGTCTTCTGTAACAATCTGCACGGTATGGGCTGTACTTGGATGCGTTTGGATATAGTAGATATCCTTTATGTTTAATTTGAAAATCTCTTTCTCTTTTTGGATGATGATATAGTTCATGGACAAAACCTCCTGAAGAGAGGATATCATAAGTCTAGAATCCATTTTTTGCCAAATCCTAAACGGTTCTTAAAAATTCCTAAAGTGTCGAAGTTTTTCCGAAATAAATATGATAACCTTACAACTATTTTATCATAAAATCCCGCTATTACCATTCAGGAAATTTCAATGACAATTAAAGATTTGAAAGTAAAAAAAGAGTAAAAAGTGATAGGCTATGATTAGAAAGGCAAAGGCTTAAAACAACTTTAAAACCATTACAAAGGAGGAATTCTCATGACGGATACAAACCCAATCAAAACCGCTCAGACACTGATAACTGAGTTAAACAAAGCTTACCAAGTCTGCAAACAAGCAACAGCTGACGATGTCCGTTTTCAGGAGCAACTGGACAATATCCTCCGCTTTCTCTCTAAAGCTGAGACAGTGGATAATCGATTCTTGATTGAGCTGGAAAAATTTTACCAAACTTCCAGTCTTCTCATGGGCCTCAGTGCCCTCAATCCAGACGCTCCTACCCGTGCCGCTTGGAGAGCCTATGACCGCTTTCACTTTGACCAAGTCAAAACCAAGTTGAGTCTCTACGGACCAACCATTATCCTGTAGTAACTAAAAAGAAGCTGAGACAGATTGAACTCAACTTCTTTTTTAGTGTCATATAAGCAATGTTAGTCCTGCATCTGACGTTTCACCTGATAAGGGAGATACAAGATTTGCAAGACCAGACCAGCCCCAAGGAGGGCTAGAAGGGCTAGTTTTTCTTGGAGGGTAATCAAACCAACTACCAGTTGAACCAATAAAACTACACCAGTCAATCCTCGGACAACCGCCTGTAACCCTTTTTCCTTTTGCCCCTTGTCTAGCGGGAAAAGTTGGGTCAAATATTGGTAGTCAAAAGCATGATAGAGGGCCAATAACTGAAAGAGCAAGAGGTAGTTAAATAGAACCACCACTGCTGTCGCTATCCAAGCTTGCTCGATAAAGATCAACGCCAGCAAAGATAGGAAGAGGAGGCGAAGACTGAGGGCAAAAAGATCTCCATTTCGCAGATAAGAACGAAGATAGAGGTTCTGCCAAATCTTGCTCGGCACCTTCTGAACTGCTTTTAGGATAAAGTCTAGATAAGCTCGTCTCTTGACGCTGTTTGAAATTCCCTTGACTTGGGTAAAGAGGGCAAAGAAGCGAAGCAAGAACTGCTTACGTTTACTTTCTTGGGCAATCACATAGTCCCAGTCCAGATGATTTGCACTAAAAAACTTGCCAGCCTTTTTCTGAAACAGGAAATATTTCCCGACTCCCAAAAGAAGAACATAGACACCAAAAACTCCTAAGCCTAAACCCATGGCTAAAAATAACGGAGCAAAAAAGAGCAAAAAGAGAGTCTGTACACTAACCCAAAAGATGAAGGAAACTAAACTTTGCTTCTGGATGTGTTCTCTCACTTCTTCTACAGCTACTAAGAGAAAGAGCTTATCAGGCGCTTCCACATAGGTCGCGATTCCACCCCAAAGCATGAGTAAAACAGAGACAATCCCAATTAAACCTAGGATTGGTAAGTGATTCTCAGGAAAATGCTGGAGCAGCTGACTATACTGATAGGCTAGAAAACCTACTAAGACCAGTAAAAACAAGACAAAGTGATCATTGAGCACATAACGCAGATAACCGACACACTCTTTACGAAAAGCCTGCTTTCGCTTTAGAAACAAGTCTTTCATCGGTCCTCCTCTTTGGTCAAAGCCAAATAGATATCATTGAGACTTGCTTGAGGCATGGCAAAAGCTTCTCTCAGTTCTTGAAGATCCCCTTTAGCTCTCACTTGTCCTTTATGAAGAATGACAAAAGAGTCACACATTTTTTCAGCAGAGTCAAGAACGTGGGTACTCATAAGAATAGACTTGCCCTTTTGCTTTTCCACTTCCAAAAGCTGAATCAAGTCCGAAATCGCCAAGGGATCAAGACCAAGGAAAGGTTCATCGACGATAAAGAGACTCGGATCCACAACAAAGGCACAGATAATCATAACCTTCTGCTTCATCCCTTTTGAAAAATGAACTGGGAACCAATCTAACTTCTGGTCCAAACGGAACATTTTTAAAAGCGGTTCTACACGTTCAAAAGCTAGATTTTGCTCAATACCATAGGCCATGGCAACCGTCTCAATATGCTCTCTAAGAGTCAATTCCTCGTACAAACTAGGAGTTTCAGGAATGTAACCAATCTGCTGACGATATTCTTGAGGATTAGCACCTAAGGTTAGACCATCGATACTTATTTCTCCACTATAAGGTGTCAACAGTCCAATAATTTCATTGATGGTCGTTGATTTCCCAGCACCATTGAGACCAATCAAACCGACTAACTGCCCACTTTCAACGGTAAAAGACACATCTTTCAAAACAGGGACATGGACATAGCCACCTGTCAGGTTTTTAATTTCTAACATATTTTCTCCAAATCTGGTATAATGTAGCTATATTATATCAAAATTCAATACAGTAGAGGTAGATTTTATGTCAGATTGCATTTTTTGTAAAATCATAGCAGGAGAAATCCCTGCTTCAAAAGTATATGAGGATGATCAAGTTCTTGCCTTTCTTGATATCTCTCAAGTGACACCTGGTCATACCTTGGTCGTACCCAAAGAACACCATCGCAATCTTTTGGAAATGGACGCTACAAGCGCTAGCCAACTGTTCGCACAAGTACCAAAGATTGCTCAAAAAGTCATGACAGCTACCAAGGCTACTGGTATGAATATCATCGCCAACTGCGAGGAAGTAGCTGGACAAACAGTTTTCCATACCCATGTCCACCTTGTTCCTCGTTACAGTGCAGATGACGACCTCAAGATTGACTTTATCGCACACGAACCAGACTTCGACAAACTTGCCCAAGTCGCTGAAACTATCAAAAATGCTTAAGGAGTAACTATGAAACTATCAAATTTACTACTTTTTGCAGGCTCTGCAGTCGGTTCCTACCTCCTCGTTAAAAATCGTGAAGCTATCACTGAAGAAGTTTTAGATACTACTGATCGCGTTGAAGCCATGAAGGATGACTTGGATATCATCCAAGATAGCCTGCAAATTATCGACCAACAAAAAGAACTCATCAAGGAATATCAAAAAGATTTGACCTACAAGTTTAAAGTCCTGGAAAAAGACCTTCAAACGAGACTCGCTGTACTAAAAGAAATGCAGGAAACTGAAGAAAAATAAGGAAAAGAAAAACTCCAACTTTCCTTTATTCCCTTTAAATCCATTTTGGGTTAGCAGATCCTAACAGACAAGTGAGGGCATGAAAATGAAACAGTTTTTAAAAGTTCTGACGCGGATCATCCTGATCGTTTGTGGTGCTCTCTGCCTTCTTGCAGCTCTAGCATTTCTACTAGTGACCAATCTTTTCAAGGCCTCACCGGGTGATATTCGAGAAGGAAATGAATCCTTAAGACAAATCTTCATCTCTCTTGACATGCCTCCTGAGAAAGTAGAATCAAATGGAAAGTATCAATTCGAGGGTGGAGGTTTAGATTTTTATGTGACATTCTCTGATGAAGTCGTCAATACTCACCCAGTCCTAAAAGAAAGTCCAAATCTCACTAAAAACCAACTCAAAGTTTATGTCTTAAACACAGATGAGATTTCCTACCATTCAGTAGAAGACAACTTATTCAATCATGGTTTATTCCAATTTTTAGAGGAGGAAAGCAGGAAGTATTTACAAGAAAGCGGAAAAAAATTCAATCCTTCTTACGTAATTCTATCTTGGCAGGATCAGGAAAGTCTAAAAAAGGGAATTGCATTCTATGAAAAAGCTTTGAACTTGGTGGATATTCAGGATAATTCGGCGATTAAGCACATTGATACCGTCACCATTAAACCTGGCAAAGAAGCGGAGTTCAAGCAACTCATCCAAGATATGGATGCAGCTGGCTTACTCATTCAAAAGTATAAATAATAGGCTAACTGGAAAATGATTTTTCGACGCTAAATTTTCAAAGATAACACAAAAAGAGCCATTCGGCTCTTTTCAGATTGAAGACAAACACCATTTGGAATGTTTGTCTTCGGTCTGAAATCCTCGGCTGACCCGAAGATTTTTTCTATTTCTTAAAGCCTAAAATGCCGTAGACCGGTGAAAATCATAGTCAAGCCATGCTTATCATCTGCGATAATAGACTCCTCATCACGGACAGATCCACCTGGCTGGTTTGACCCAGTCCAACACTGGGTGTTATGTAGTCATTCGTCATGATGATATCATTTGATTTCACGTATTTGACAGCCTTCCAAGCAAAATTAAAAGTTCTTCTTTTTTATTAATATTATTTAAATCAAAACTAAATAATATGAGCTACGAAAGAAAATAATCGTAAAAATTTTCCATCATTCAAAGCATTAACCGCTTGTTATAATATGTACTTATGGTTATAAAATAGTTAAATCATACTTATCAATTCGCTCTTCGTCTTTTTTTATAACAATATGAATATCAACTTCATGTTGAAAACTATATGATTCAAATGCAAGTTTCAGTAACTGGAGTCGTTGCATAGAATTTAAACTTCCTTCTTTAAATTGAATATTCCCTCCTATAACAGAGCAAACAACTGCCTTCCCATGTGCATTATCATCTATAAATTGACAAAGTTCATATATCATCGAAAAGTAATCTGTATACGTATTTAATTCAATATTATTGGTATTTGTATACTCTGCTATCCTCAATAGAAAGTAATTATCGCAAGCGATAATTCTTTCCTCTGATTCTTTTAGTTCATTCAGTCTTTGATTATCTATACAATTGTTGTCTCTAAATTGAAACTGAACTGATTTTATTCGTATATCAGCCTGATCACAATCTAAATTTCTATCCATAGGTATTACTTTTATAAATTTATTGAAATCTTCATCAAATATATCCCCATAATATATATTTAAAATTAATTTTGAATCTTTACTAACATAACGATATAAATATTTTTCTAGTATTTTATCTAATACGTATTTATTCCAAAACCAAGCTCCCAACAATGAAAACATAACAATGGCCAACTCAAATTGTAGAAAATAACATTTTGGAATAATAAGTTGCAAAAACTGTAAAAAACTAAATATTGATGCCCAGGGGAAGAGCCACTTCAATATATGTTGGATGATATCTTGTCTTTCTTTCTTTTTTTTCAAATTCATTTTTATTTTCCTAAATTTCTATAATAGTATTTTGGAGGATTCTGCTTCATAGTGTTATCTTGATTATGTAATCGTTTATATTTTATTGCATTTAAATCAACCTCACAAATATCAACATGAGTATTTTTGGCACCCTTATGGATTGAAATCTGCCTTCTATATTCTTCCTTATACGGGCTAAACACTTCAACCCCCCCTAGCTGTGAATAATTGGTTATAGTTGACACAGCCATCAAATCACGTGATAAACTTTCTGCTATCTGTTTATAATACTTAATATCCTTATTATTAGTAATTAAATGTACTACCTCTGGTTCTTCTTTTGATATTTCATACTTCAAATCTAGAGAAGCCGCTTCATAACAATTTAATACCGCATGGGTACTATCCTTGAATTTTACTATATGCTGATTTTCCCAATCGGATGAGTCAGGAATATAAATTTCCCAATTTTTGTTACGACTGAACCTACTTCCCTGAAATATTTCATATTCAATAGGTGAAGGGTATAATTTTGGTAGTAAAATAATCTCCGTATCTTTATATTCTTTCTCTCCTTTCAACACTTTAAAGGGTCTAATAATAAATGTTAAATTTAATACTTTATTCTCGTTCTCTAGATAGATAAAATCCAAGCCACCAATTACTAATATTTTTGTTTTTCTAGCAAACCTGACAAGTGAATATATTTCTTGCAATGGTATACCTTGTTCAGGATACAATAAAACATCTGTTTTATTCCTATCTGCTTCATTTAGCGTAAGTATAATGTCTTTTATATTGGATTTATTTTTTGAATAATCTTCAAAATATTTTAGTCTCTGACTATATGTTTCAAAATTACTCTGAGATAGCACAATCTTTTTCTTATAGTTATAATCCCCAATTTTTATTCCGTCATTACCATCAAAAACAATAATACCTTTTTCATTATGATAATTATTTCGAAAATTCTTTTTTACTACATCCAAAAAATTTTTGTCAACATTTGAAACAACTAATGATCTAGAGCAACTAAATTCAGCCAATTTTCTTAATTGCTTCTCAAAATAAAATAGACTGTCCTTTTCAACTATATTTCTTAATTTATATCTTGGATATCGAAAGTACTCTTGTATTTGATATAACGAAGTACCATATCGAGCTTTAAAAGTATGTTCAAGATTATTCTTGAAATTTGATAGAAAAATCTTAAACAACTTACTTTTTGGCTCTACATTTTCTTCTAGAGACTGGAGCCTTTTCATAAATTCTAATTTATCCAATTTAATACTAGATTTTTTTGCCAATTCTTCACACAATAGAATTTTATTTGAAACTAATTCAATTATAATTAACTGATACCAATAATCAAATAAATTCAAAAAAAATTCATCATCAACAAATGAGTAAAAGTATTTAAGAAACTTCTTTGCCAAGTTTACATTCTCTTCATCAATGTCCTCTTTAAGATTCCAAAAAATATAGTTGAATACCGTAGAAATAGTCCGACTAATATACTTTTTATCTCTGACTATTGTAAATAAGTCTGAAATTTTCGTAAGTCCTTGCGTTAAGTTATAGGCATTTTCAAATTCTTTATCATATTCATTAGGGTCTATTAATCTATAACTATCACTGGAAAGTTGTTGAGTTTCTTTCGCGAATTTATTCAAATAATTGATATCGTTCCGTTTATTAACAATAAAAAATAATGTTTTATCTTCACTAAGTTTGACGGACTTCTTCTCATTTAATTTAAGTGAATCTCTTATTTGTGTGATTTTTGCTTTTATATTATCTATTTCAGGCAAGTCTCCTGGTTTATATTTTTCAGAAACATCTGTTTTTACCAAAAAAACAATATCATCTACATATCGACTATAGTTTACTGGATAAAACGTTTGCTTTATTTTATTGTCTAAATCTAATAGATAAAAATTGATTAAAATGTTGCTGGGTAAAAATCCAATTGGCAAAACTGTTTCAGAAACTAAATTATTATCTACTTTTGAATCTTTTAAAAAATCTCTTATTCCTTCTAACTCATTATACTTTTCTATAATCTTAAAAATATACTCTGTAATAAATTCAAAATTCTTTGTATAATTTTGTCCTAATTCTTCTACTAATTCTTTTTTTAACTTTTCGACATTTACATTGTAATAACATCTTGACAAATCTGTTTGTACATATATGCCTGTTTCTTTTTCTTCTATCCATTGACGCATCTTATTAAAATTCGAATCTCTGAATTCAGAATAAGCATCGAAATATGGGTTAAAAAAACTACTTTGAGATTGAGAAAGTCTATTAGCATATACATCATCTTTAAGCCTACTATCAATTAATCTAGCAACAGTTTCTAACCAAATTGCACTCACAATAAAATCTTGTAAACTTATCTGAATAAAATAATTAAATTCGATCTTTCCTGATATTTTTTTAGATGAAGAAAAAGTAACAACATTGTGAGATTGATTTTCAGATTCTTCTCTAACTTTTTTATACATTGAAACTGCTTTAATTTCGTCTAAGCAAGGCTCAATTGTCTGACTTATTAACTCCTTCTTAATAGAAGAAATTCTTGAAACAAGCATATCTAGAAGATTTTCCTCTTTATCTCCACTAAACCAAGCTGACCAATTGTAAAACATTCTCTTGTTGTATTTTAACTCATTTAAAATTTTTGTAGCTACAATTTTTTCATTAACATCATTAATATCCATATTGTTTTTATCTATCAATTGATTATACCTCTTCACTCTCCATAATCTTAGTATATCAAATTTTTTTGCATTTAAAACTTAAATATAATACTTGCAACAAAAAACATCCAATTTCTTGGATGTTTCAAATTTAAGACAAAGTCCTTAGAACTCAAGTTTCTAAGGGCTTTTCTTTTTATGGTTTCAAGCCAGTTTTTCTCATAGAGAAAAATAAGAAAACCACCAGCTATGCTGGTGGCTGAAAAGGCTTCTAGCTTCCATTTATTTTTTCAAGTATAATCTAATTGTTCAGGTTAGATAAAGGAGGAAAAATAAATGGCTAAAACCAGTTACAGTTTATCACATACCAAATGAATGTGCAAATATCATATAGTTTGCACACCTAAGTATCGCCGTAAGGCGATATATTACAAAGTCAGGTCGGATTTGATAGATATTATTAAACATCTATGCCGTTGTCGTGGCGTGGAGATTATCGAAGGTCATATGATGCCAGACCATGTACACCTGCTTGTACTGATACCTCCCAAACTTTCGATTTCCGATTTTATGGGGTATCTCAAGAGTAAAAGTGCATTGATGATATTTGATAAGCACGCTCATTTAAAATATAAGTATGGAAATCGAAAGTTCTGGGCTAGGGAATACTATGTAAGTACAGTTGGACTAAACGAAAAGACCGTAGCTAAATATATTCGCGAGCAGGAAAAGAATGACATTGCACTCGATAAGCTGAGTGTAAAAGAATATGAAGATCCGTTTTCTGATGGTGGATTTAGAATAAGGTAAAAGCCCGTTGTGACGGGCATTAGTCAAGTAATATAGCACGACCTGAACGAAGTTTAGCGAGCGTCTTTAGACGCCGCTGAAGAGAAACGGCTTATAGCCGGTGTACAAGCCACCCGTTTTCACGGGTGGTTATGATTCATTCTCCTTCAAAGGCATCTTTAATATGGTCAAAGAAGCCCTTTTTCTTAGGATTGACTTTTAGATCACCAGCAGCTGCGAATTCTTTCAAGGCTGCTTTTTGACGGTCGTTCAAGCCTGTTGGTGTTACAACATTAACAGTAACGTATTGGTCTCCAAGGGCACCACCACGAAGACTTGGAGCTCCCTTACCACGTAGGCGGAATCGTTTACCAGTCTGAGTTCCTTCTGGAATGACTAATTCTACATCACCATGAACTGTAGGGATGTCTACTGTATCACCAAGTGCTGCTTGAACAAAATTGAGGTTCAAATTGTAGAAGATAGTGGTTCCTTCACGTTCAAACTTATCGCTAGCTTCAACTGAAACCACCACGTACAAGTCACCATAAGGTCCACCGTTAAAGCCAGCTTCACCTTGACCAGCTAGGCGGATCTGTTGACCTGTTTCCACACCAGCAGGGATTTTTACGTGTACGCTATGGGCTTGTTTTTCATGACCAGTTCCATGACAGGTTGTACATGGATCTTTGATTTCTTGACCACGGCCATGACAGACATCACAGGTTACTTGGCGACGCATCATACCGAGCGGTGTTTGGGTGTCAACATTAATCACACCTGAACCATGACAGCGTCCACAAGTAACTGGACTTGTTCCAGGTTTAGCACCAGACCCATTACAAGTACGACAGCTTGCTTCACGATTGTATTTGACTTCCTTTTCAGTACCAAAAATAGCTTCTTCAAAAGTCAAATGAACGCGATACTGGAGGTCGTCACCTTGACGAGGGGCGTTTGGATTACGTGAGGCACCTCCACCACCAAAGAAGCTTGAGAAGATATCCTCAAATCCGCCAAAGCCACCTGCTCCATCGAAGCCACCGAAACCGCCAGCACCACCAAAACCACCATTGGCACCAGCCGCACCATATTGGTCATAGGCAGCACGTTTCTGTTCATCGCTCAAAGTTTCATAAGCTTCTTGAACTTCCTTGTACTTTTCCTCAGCACCAGGTTCCTTGTTGATATCTGGGTGGTATTTTTTCGAAAGCTTACGATAAGCCTTTTTGATTTCGTCTGCCGAAGCGTTTTTTGACACCCCCAGACGATCATAAAATTCAGTATTGTTCATGTAAGATACCAAGACCGTAAAATTCGACTGAAAAATAGGAAATCTGACGCTGGAGCGATGCTCCTAGGCAGATTTATCTTTTTCCGAGAATTTAGGTCGGGTTCAATTCCTTTCTTTTATATTGAGTAGGAAACTTCAGAGCTCGGGTTCAATTCCCCAAACACTCTTTGTCCTTTCTTTCAAATTTAGTAAGAAATTCTGGAACCCGTGTTCAGTTGCGAACACCCTTGTTCCTTTCTATAATTTTCATGTAAATCTTTAGAGGCTGTTTTCTATACTCTGCTTCACTTGATCAAACTCTTCATCTGATAGAGTAAATATCAAATCCTCTTCAGCATACTCGCTCTGTTTTTTAAAATAGTTGTCCGTATTCTCTGCCAACCCTAGACTTAGAATCACTTCCCTTGCAAACTCTTGATGTGCAAAACCGATAGCTGTAATGATTTGTTTATCTTGAACAAGAACTTTCGGTTGGAAATTTTCACGTGGAAGAAATTCAAAATAGTCAAAGAAGTTTTGCCAAATTCCACCTGTAAATTTTGTATCGTTCAACAAGCCTGCTTTCGCTAATAAAAGGGGCGCTGAAGAAATGGCGGCAATTAGGATATCTTGCTCATCAAGACTTCTCAAAAATGAGATCAATTTCTCATCTTGTAGAGCAGAACCTATATTTACCATTCCTGGCAAAATCACACAAGAATAATCTTCTATACGGATTTGATCCAATGTTTTCGTCGGTTGACAAGGCAAACCATCCTCAGAGACCACCATCGAATTCTCAGAAGCTACATAATCAATCGTGATATCAAAAGACAGAGCTAAAGTACTCGTTAAAGTGGTTATCTCATAAAGAGAAAAATTAGGATAAATGATACAAAGCACTTTTTTCATACGCAACATCCTCTATTTTACCGAAAAACAGAGGCTGGGTTGCAACCTCTGGATTTCTTCTTATCATTATTAACATCCTTAACGAGTTAGGCTTAACTGAGTTTCGGCTAAAAACTTCGGAAAAAAGATAAGCCATCTTTTGTGCATCGCACAAGGCGATGGCTTCCTATTTTTCTTTCGTTTTCTTAACGCCTCAACATCTTATTTCTCAGTAAACTCTCCGTCTACGACGTCATCGCCAGCGTTTCCTGTTGCTTGTGCGCCTTCTGCTCCTGCTTGAGCTTGTTGGGCTGCTGCGGCTTGTTCGTAGAGTTTAACCGCAAGTCCTTGAGCTTTTTCGTTCAACGCTTCAAGTTTTGCTTTCATTTCGTCCAAGTTGTTGTCTTCTTGAGCTTTCTTAAGGTCATCAAGGGCAGCTTGTGCGGCATCGCGCTCTGCATCGAAGCCTTTACCTTCTGTTTCCTTGATTGTCTTTTCAGTCGCAAAGATTGCTTGGTCTACTTCGTTACGAAGGTCTACTTCTTCTTTACGTTTCTTATCTGCTTCAGCATTTGCTTCTGCATCTTTCATCATGCGGTCGATTTCTTCGTCTGTCAAACCTGAGTTCGATTGGATAACAATTGTTTGTTCTTTTTGAGTTCCAAGATCTTTAGCCTTAACAGACACGATACCGTTCTTGTCGATGTCAAATGTTACTTCGATTTGTGGAATACCACGAGGTGCAGCTGGGATATCAGTCAATTGGAAACGGCCAAGAGTCTTGTTGTCCGCTGCCATTGGGCGTTCACCTTGAAGAACGTGGATATCAACGGCTGGTTGGTTGTCTGCTGCAGTTGAGAAGACTTGTGATTTAGATGTTGGAATTGTTGTGTTGCGGTCGATGAGTTTTGTGAAGACTCCACCCATTGTTTCGATACCAAGTGACAACGGTGTTACGTCAAGAAGGACAACATCTTTCACATCACCAGTGATTACACCACCCTGGATAGCAGCACCCATAGCAACAACTTCATCTGGGTTTACTGATTTGTTTGGTTCTTTACCAGTTTCAGCCTTAACAGCTTCTACAACAGCAGGGATACGAGTTGAACCACCGACAAGGATTACTTCGTCGATTTCTGACAAGCTCAAACCTGCATCTGAAAGAGCTTGGCGAACTGGAACTTTTGTACGTTCTACAAGGTCACGAGTCAAATCATCAAATTTCGCACGAGTCAATGTCATTTCCAAGTGAAGAGGCCCAGCCTCACCAGCAGTGATAAATGGCAAGCTGATTTGAGTTGAAGTTACACCAGAAAGGTCTTTCTTAGCCTTTTCAGCTGCGTCTTTCAAACGTTGAAGAGCCATCTTGTCTGTTGACAAGTCGATACCATTTTCTTTCTTGAATTCTGCAACCATATGGTCGATGATTTTTTGGTCAAAGTCGTCACCACCGAGTTTGTTATCCCCTGCAGTTGCCAATACATCAAAGACACCATCACCCAATTCAAGGATAGATACGTCAAATGTACCACCACCAAGGTCGAACACCAAGATTTTTTCTTCTTTGTCAGTCTTGTCCAAACCATAAGCAAGAGCTGCTGCTGTTGGTTCGTTGACGATACGTTCTACTTCAAGGCCAGCAATTTTACCAGCATCTTTAGTCGCTTGACGTTGAGCATCGTTAAAGTAAGCTGGAACTGTGATAACAGCCTTAGTTACTTTTTCACCAAGGTATTCTTCAGCATAACCTTTCAAGTATTGAAGGATCATAGCTGAGATTTCTTGAGGAGTGTATTCTTTACCGTTAGCAGAAACTTTTTCAGAAGTACCCATCTTAGATTTGATAGAGATGACTGTATCTGGGTTTGTTACTGCTTGACGTTTTGCAGCATCACCAACGATGATTTCACCGTTTTTGAATGAAACTACAGACGGAGTTGTGCGATTTCCTTCTGGGTTTGCGATAATTTTGCTTTCAGTTCCTTCAAGAACTGCAACTGCTGAGTTTGTTGTACCTAAGTCAATACCGATAATTTTAGACATATGTTTTTCTCCTTAAATTTATCTTCTTTTTTTCTTTTTGATACACTTCTTAAGTGGCGACGCCGTCAGAGCTTGACTTCGTCAATCTCTTTGACTAAACTTTGAGCCTAAAGTCTCAAAGTTTGCGAAAATAACGCCACGGCGAAGAGTATCGCCTTTGGTTCGCTTCGCTCACTATTGGCAAAGCTAAACCATTGTTTATCATTCTTTCATAGTTTAGTGTCGTTTCGGACAAGATAGCCTAGTTGTAGACAACGACCATGGCTGGTCTTAGGATACGGTCATGGAGTTTGTAGCCTTTTTGGAAGACTTGTGCGATAGTATCTGCTGGATGCTCGTCATCTGCAGGAACTGTTTGAATGGCCATGTGGTAGTTATGGTCAAATTCTCCGTCCGCTGCAATCTCCTCGATTCCTTCTTCTTTCAAAGCATGAATCAAGCTTTCTTGCACCATTTCCAAGCCCTTCTTCACATCATCTGTCAGACCTTCAACTGCAAGGGCGCGTTCAAGGTTATCAAGTGATGGCAAGATTGCTTTTGCCAAATCTTGGCTACGATAGCGTTGCAAGAGTTGGCGTTCTTCGTTGGCACGACGCTGAATGTTTTGCATTTCTGCATGGGCACGAAGATATTTGTTTTCAAATTCTTCGGCACGTTCATTGGCCAAGTCCAATTCAGACTTCTCAGGAGTTGTTTCTTCAGCTGTTTCCACAACTTCCTCTTCTTTTACTTCTTCATTTTTTATATCTTGGGACATTTTCGCCTCCTTTAATGATTTCAATCTTAATTCACTTCATAGTGATTACTGCTGAGATAGCGATAAAAATCCGTCAACTTCATGGTCAAAACTCGATTCACAACATTGACTTGATTGACCAATTGTTGATAATCCAGATTGACTGGACCGATAATCGCCAAAATTCCAAAACCACGATAGGGAATTAGAAATTTACTGCTAATCACTGCTAAGTCAGCTAAACAGGATTCTTGGCTATCCGCAACTCGGACACTTTGCATCTGATCGCCAATCAGATTTTCTCGAATCTCCAAAGCCACCTTTTGTGGTTGATCAAAGAATTGATAGGCTGCTAGATTCGCAAAATTCAAGAGATTGACTTTCCCAGAAACTACCATATTCTCATTGAACATTTCTTTAAAGATATGTTCAACGAGGTCCATAACGTTGTCCGTCGTTGTAAAGTAACGTTGGATAATCTGCGGGATCTCTGTCCGAATCTTGTAGTGAATATCCAAAACAGTCTGTTCCAGGAAACGTTCCTGAATCATGGTCTTGAGGCGGTTTAAATCCTCCTGCAAGAAATTTCTCGGAATCAAAAACTGACTGGTAACTGTTCTAGACTCATCAAGTGTAAAAACAGCGAGAGCTGTATGTTGTCCGAGAACAACGATGTCAAAAGCCGTCAGCTTCTGCCTACTTGGTTCTACATCCAGTGCTACAACCGTACAACCACTCAGCTCTGACAAGATTTTCGTTGCCTCTTGAAGAATATCCTCAAGCTTGAAGAACTCTTGATCAAAGGCTTTTACAATCTCATAAACTTGATTTTCAGCTAAACGGTCAAAGGATAAAGAGTGTTTGACATAGTATTGAAAACCAGCTACACTCGGCATCCGACCACTGGACGTATGCGCTTTTTCAAGCAAACCTTGCTTTTCTAGAACTGCCATATCATTTCGAATGGTAGCACTACTAGAGTTGATAGATTCTTGCAAGGCTTTAGATCCAACAGGTTCATGCGTTTTGGTAAAGATGTCAATAATCAGATTTAAAATATTCTGCTGACGTTCCGTAACCATCTCGCCACTCCTCTCTGATAGATCTTTTTTAGCACTCGATGCACCCAAGTGCTAACTTATGATTCTATTATACACCCTTAAAAGAGAATGTCAAGACAAAAACCTAAAAAATTAGCACTCTTTTATCAAGAGTGCTAAAAATCAGTCTAAAGACCTAGAACCTTACTATCCATCTACTTGATATTTCCTTTTTAATCTGAAATAACCATAGATTAGATAAGAAAACAGGAAAGCATATAAAACAAAAATGATGAAGAAAGACTGAGAGAGACTTTCGCGAAACAAACTCATACAAGCGACTAGACCACCAGACATAGAAACTGTGCATGTACGAAATCCAGATTTCACACCTTCCCATCTAAGACGACTGTCCGTGCAAAATTGGCCGTTTGAAACTAAATCACAAGTTGCCTTTCGGAAAACAGAATAAGGACATCGTTCCACCAACTCCCAGCCTCTATCCTTAAGACTTTGTAAATCTACCTCATTTTTTCTAAGGTAGCTGGTATTCCACACACGGTAGATCACATCATCTGGTTGGCATTGTTCAAAATAGAAAAAACCTAAACGATTTGCTTTATATTTCCAACCTTTCAAATGCATCTCATGCAAATAATCTTCAACCTTATCCAAATCTACAATGGTAAACATTCGAAATTGTACTTTACTATTCATTGTCTGACCTCCAAATCAAAAAACATGCATGCTTTTATTTATCAGTTAATTCTTTCCACTTTTGAAACAATCTCCAAAAAATATAAGAAATCTGAATCGCATGAATTATCAATAAAACACCATCTATTATAACAATCAAAAACAATTCCCAACTGAAATAATTAACTCCACTGACAAACTTTGAGAAAACCAGTAGTAGAGCTGAAAAGAGAAGCAAAATAGGAATCATCCGCATTGTTAAAATACGTTTGACCATAGCTAACTTGCCGGCCGAGTCATTATAAATTTCAAACTCGGCATCCGATTCAATTTCAGAATGTGGTTTTCTAAAATAGGAAAACCCATTAAAGTCTGTAATATGCTCCCAGCCACAGTCTTTAAACAGTTGTAAATAGGAGGCTCTCTCTGATTTTTTCATGGGATAAAAATCCAACTGATAAGCTACCTGTTCCGGTTGGCACTTTTCAAAAGTATACTTAACTGCAACTACTAAGTTAGAGTAGCTTACTTCCTTGAGTTTCCAGCCCTCAGCATGCATTTTTCTAAGATATAAAGCCTCTCTATCATAATCCGCAATGGTAGCAATTCTATAAACAACCTTCTTTTCCATCATCCTTCCTCCCGACTGTTTCTGTAGAGTCGTTCAATACGTCGGACTTCAATTTCTAACACTTTCCGGCCCAAGTCAGTAATCTGATAGATTTTACGTTTTTCCTCTTCTCGGACAAAGGAAATCAAACCATCTTTTTCCATCTTTGACAGGGTTCCATACATGGTCCCAGGACTAATGGAAACCTGTGAATCTGTTATCTCTTTAACTTTTTGAGTAATACCATAGCCATGGTTCTCCTTTTGCAGACAGAACAGAATATAAAAACCCGTTTCAGTCATGGGAAGATAGACTCGTCTAATCTTATCCGTTAATTCCATTTAACCAGACCTCCTATTTAGTTCGATATATCGCACTTCGTTATACCAAATATATCACACTTCGATATAAAAGACAAGAAAAAAAAGATCGTCCTCACGGACAATCTTTCTAAATTATCATTAGTAAAGATCTAGGTAATTGTCAATTTCCCATTGTGAAACAAAGGTTGCGTAGCTTGCCCACTCGATTCGTTTAGCTTCAAGGAAGCTAGTGTAAATGTGTTCACCTAGAGCTGCTTTGACCACTTCGTCTTCTGTCAAAGCTTTCAAAGCGTTATGAAGAGTTGACGGAAGATCTGTGATACCAGCCTCTTTACGCTCTTCAGCAGTCATGATGTAGATATTTTCTTCAATTGGTGCTGGTGCTTCGATTTTGTTCTCAATACCGTGCAAACCAACTTCCAAGAGAACAGCCATAGCAATGTATGGGTTAGCCATTGGATCCACCGAACGCAACTCGAGGCGAGTACCCATTCCACGTGAAGCTGGTACACGAACCAGCGGTGAACGGTTACGACCTGCCCAAGCGATGTAAACAGGGGCTTCGTATCCTGGAACCAAACGTTTGTAGGAGTTAACGGTTGGGTTCATGATAGCTGTGTAGTTGTAGGCATGTTTGATCAAACCACCAAGGAAGTAGTAAGCCGTTTCTGACAATTGCATTCCTTTTGGATCATTTGGATCAAAGAAGGCATTGTTTCCTTCCGCATCAAACAAAGACATATTGCAGTGCATACCTGAACCAGCGATACCAAATTTTGGTTTAGCCATAAAGGTTGCATACAAACCATGTTTACGGGCAATTGTTTTTACAACTAGTTTAAAGATTTGAATCTTATCACAAGCACGAAGAACTTCATCGTACTTAAAGTCAATCTCATGTTGGCCTACAGCAACTTCGTGGTGACTTGCTTCAACTTCAAATCCCATTTTGGTCAAGACGTTAACAATCTCACGACGAGTGTTATCAGCAAGGTCTGTAGGCGCCAAATCAAAGTAACCACCCTTGTCATTCACCTCAAGAGTTGGATCTCCATTTTCATCAAGCTTAAATAGGAAGAATTCTGGCTCTGGTCCAAGGTTGAAAGATTTGAATCCAACTTCTTCCATATGACGAAGAGCACGTTTAAGATTTCCACGAGGGTCTCCTGCAAATGGTTCCCCTTCTGTTGTATAGACATCACAAATCAATCCTGCGACACTACCGTTCTCATCTCCCCATGGGAAGACTGTCCAAGAGTCCAAATCTGGATATAGATACATGTCTGATTCATTGATACGGACAAATCCTTCAATAGAAGACCCATCAAACATAGCCTTATTTGACAAGACCTTGTCTAGTTGTTCATCTGTAGCAGGAATTTCGACGTTTTTCATCGTTCCCAAAATATCTGAAAACATGAGACGAATAAAGGTTACATTTTTTTCCTTAACTTCACGACGAATATCTGCAGCTGTGATTGGCATGTTTTTTCTCCTTATATTTGACGACTAGCGGTTGCCTAACCGCGACCAAAAGGTGATTGTTGAGAAGCAAAGCGACTTTGCTGGAGAACTTCATTCCGAAGTGCTCGACGTACTTCAGTTTGACTCACTGGTTTTTTAGACTTCGCCTCACGTTCAGCATATTTTTTCTTAATGGCAGCAATGTTAAGACCTTCAGAGATATAATCTTTAATCTCAAGCAATCGATCCATATCATTCAAAGAATACATACGGCGATTACCTTCGTTGCGATCAGGTTTAATCAATTCCTGGTCTTCATAGTAACGAATTTGGCGCGCCGAAAGATCGGTCAGTTTCATAACACTACCAATAGGAAAAACTGCCATATTGCGACGAAATTCTTTTTCCTTCATGTACACTTCCTTCTTTCTGTCTATTATAGTCTAAAAAAATTCAATCGTCAATCAATAATGTTATATCTTGTGACATTATTTTGTTTTTTTCAGTAAAATGCTCCGTAAACGATCAATATCGTAATTTACAAGAATTGCTGCAAAAACACCCATAAAAGTTTCAAATACACGAGCAAACACGTACAAAACAGTCTCACCAGTTGGAATTGATAAGGTAATAATCAACATAGCAGCAACTCCCCCGATAACACCTGCTTTATTGTTCATAGCAACATTTGTCATAATGGTTAACATGGTGCAAATCGGAACAATAAGGAGGGTTACCCAGAAGGCGCCGTGAAAAAGATTATTTAAGAGAAAGAAAATCAGGGCATAAAAACCACCGATACTATTTCCGAGAATACGAGAAGTACCAAAATGAACACTCTTGTCAAAGTCTTCTCTTAAACTAAAAACCGCAGTCAGAGCTCCAATCTGCAGCCCTTTCCAGCCAAAGAACCCAAAAGTCAAGAGCACTAGAAAAACTGCAATACCCGTCTTAAAAGTACGCATGCCTAATTTGAACTTAGCCTTATCAAATCTATATTTTTTAAAATAACTCATAATTTAAACTTTCTATCTCCATTTTATCATAAATTCACCAACTTTTGAGAAAGGTATAGCAATAAACTGTAGGAAAAGACAGAAAAAGAGAGTGGGACAGAAATCGTTAATTCGTTAGAATTCGATTTCGTCGTCCCACCTCCGCACAGTTGAGTAGGGTTGTAAAAGCTGATGAAATCAGCGTAGTAAAGCCCACTCAACCACTGCGTCTTGCTCGGCAATCCAAAGACAATTGAGAGGCTAGGACTTTTGTCCCAGCCTCAAGCTTTTTATTCTCATTTATTTTTTAAAACAGATACAAGAAAGCCAAAGTTAACAAGCTCGCTAGCAAGCCTACTCCCCAGAAGAAGAAGTCGACCTTCCACTCACTCCAGGCTTGCCCTTTTCCAGAAAAACCACCCAGCTCAAAATGGTGATGAACAGGTGTCATCCGGAAGATACGCTTACCTCCACTCAGTTTAAAATAGCTGACCTGCATCATGACAGATGTTGTTTCAAAGACATACACCAGACCAATCAATAGAAGAGTCCACTCTTGGTGAAGAGCCATTGAGATAGCAGCCAACATTCCTCCAAGAGCTAGGCTCCCAACATCTCCCATGAAGACTTTAGCTGGTTTGTGGTTAAAGACAAAGAAGCCAAGCAAACCACCAATCATGGCAAAAATCACTAAGAAGATATCTAACTGATTTTGCACATAAGCAATCACTCCGTAGGCAGATAGACTAATCACCACCGAAATACTTGCCAAGCCATCAATCCCATCAGTCAGGTTAACTGCATTTGAGAAACCAACTAACCAAAAGAGGGCAAAGAGAATATATAGAACACCTAAATGCAAGGGATAACCAAATACATTTAAGATATCTCCACCTCTTTCATAGAAAAAATAGAAGATAACTCCTCCGACTAGTTGAAGCAAGAGTTTTTGTTTTGGATTAAGCCCTTCATTGATTTTGCGAAACACCTTGAGGAAATCATCCAAGAACCCAACCAAACCATACAAGACTAGGATAAAAAGAATCATCCCTAGATTGTTGGTCAATTGATTGGTCAAAAGTGCAAATACAAAGCTGACTACAACTCCTGTTACGAGAAAGACAAGCCCTCCCATGGTTGGTGTTCCTGCTTTTGCTTGGTGTTGCTTGACATCCTCATGCATCTGTTGACCAGTAATTTGTGCTTTTCGGTAAAAACGGATAAAGGCTGGAATACCAATAACTGTAAGAATAAAGGCAGATATTCCAGCAAGGATAGAAATAAGCATTCTAATCTCCTAATGTTATTTTTATTTTCTCGATATCTTTCAAAGCTGTATGGGCACGAACGCTTTGTTGTTTGACAGTATTACCCGCACCCTCAAATTCAACCTCGATATTCAACCACTTGGCAAGGGTTTCGATATTTTTCTTAGTCCAACCGTATAAGTCAGGCATCTCCTCTACCTTGTCAGACAGAAGCAAGATTTGCTCGTTAGCATCCAGATTTGTCCCTTCTGCTACAGAGCTTTCCTTGATTTTTGTCCCTGAACCGATAACAATCGGTTGGACAAGGTTACGACGGAGTTCTTCAGCTAAATCTCCAGGGCTAGAGTCCTTAATGCTAGGCATGGCATAACTAGTTGTAGTTGTCACTTGGTCCAAATTCTTAGCTGTAGATTGAAGATTGAGTGATTCTTTCATTGCCGAAGCTCTCTCCAAGATAGGGTTTGCGAATTCTCCTAACGGAATCCCAGAATAATGTTCCGGTTGTTGAACTGTCACATAGAGGATAAAATCTGGATTTTCTGCGGGATGCATAGAGACAACTGAGAAGATATAGTTTGTTTCCCCTCGTAGGTATCCCCCGTTTTTCTCATCTGCAATTTGAGCCGTTCCTGATTTCAGGGCAACATTTTGTCCCGGAACATTGATTGTCCCCTTACCAGTACTGTGATTGTACATCGTACCATAGGTAGGATCTGTTCCTACCATCACCATATGATCTCTAGTTACACTTGCTGCTTCTTTGGAAACTGGATTTCCAACTACTTCCTTTTGTGACTTACGAACAGTCTGGTCATTTGGATCATAGAGAGCGCTGATAAACTTAGGCTCTAACATAACTCCGTCATTTGCAATAGCTGTAAATGCACGAAGCATCTGCGTTTGAGTAACAGAAATCCCTTGACCAAAAGAACTCATGGCAATATTGACAATATTATCCTCAGGGAGTTGTCCCGCGTATTCATCAGTCATACCAAAACGAGTTGGAACTCCAAATTTGAAACGGTTGAGGTAGTCTAACCAAGTAGCATCTCCCATTTTTTGTTCTAAGAGAGTCATACCAATATTACTTGAGTGGGCAAATCCTTGTGAGAAGGTCATCATGCCACCACTTGTCAAACCTTCATTGACGTCCCAGTCTTTGATGGTAGCATCCGCCACCTTCAACTCACTACTATTGAAATATTCTCCTCCAGGGAAGGTCTTGTTATCAATAGCTGCTGCAAGCGTCAAAACCTTCATGGTCGACCCTGGTTCGTAGTTACTTTGATAGAGAATATTACGCCAAACAAAATCTTCAGTAATCCCATCTTTGGTATCAGCATCAAAGGTCGGTCTTTGAGTTGTAGCTAGGATTTCTCCTGTCTTAGCACTAACCAAGGTCGCAGTCATATATTTTCCTTTTACTTTTTCATGGAAAGCGTCCATTTGACTTTCCATAAAAGATTGTAAAGGACTAGATAGGGTTGTATAGACGTCTTTCCCGTTTACGATCTGTTGAGTGACTTGATCAGTACCAGGAACGATATTCCCCAAACGATCCTTTTCATAAGTGATAATTCCATCTGTTCCGGCCAAGAGGCTATTTAGAGAACTTTCGATACCAGAAGTTCCCAAAAGTCGCTTAGTCCCGTCTTCATTTTCATGCAATTGAGCTAAGCCGATGAAAGACGATGCGAATTTCCCATTTGGATAGCTTCGATTAGGACTCGTGGTAAAATCCACCCCTTCAACCTTAGCAGCTTTTAGGTCCTTTTTAATGGACATCATATTGGCATAAGTAATACCATTTCCCTTGACACCAAAGGAGACTTGCTTCAAATTAGGTTGCGAGAGTTGTTCCTTGACGTAGGATTCATCCATATCTAGATACTTACGAAAGACTTCCGCAACTTTATTATACTGGGATTCCTCTACATAGAGAATTTTCCCATTTGCGGATTTGTATTCTTTATCAATGATCGCATAAACATTGTAGGAGGTTGCATCTTCTGCAATCGGCGTTCCATTACGATCATAAATGGTCCCCCTCTTAGCAGGGACTGTGCGAGTCGTTTGGTGGACCCTACTAGCTTCTTTGACCAAGTCAACACCAAACTTTTTCCCCGTACCAATAATCACCGCAAAGTTAACCAAAAAAACAGCAAAGAGAAAGACGGCCAAGAGACTGAGGCTCTTCCCAACTCGTCTGCGGTTTTCAAGGGGAGATTTACGATTCTTAATGGCAAAGTGTACTATTTTTTCTTTCCAGGTTTTCATATACTACTCCGCCGATCGGATATTTTCATTATTTAATTGCAAGTCTTGCGAATCCGCAATTCCTGTCAGTCGTTCTGAACGGATCAATTCATTGACTTCTTGCTTAGCATCATCTAGCTCCGTTTTCTTTTCTTCAATCTGAGTATTAACAGTTGTTAATTCACTCTGGACTTGCAAGAGCTTGGTTTGCATATAAACCACACTGATGGCTAAGACAAGGGCTGTAATGGCAATCGAAAGGTAAAAGGCCTTTTCAACACGTGAAAATCTCTTGATACGAGCTTGCAGTAACTGGCTCGTCGTTTCTCTTTTGTCTACCATTTTATCCCCTTACTTGTGAATTTTTCTAGCTACTCGTAGCTTGGCTGAGTGGGAACGATTATTGGCCTCCAACTCCTCCTTGCTTGGTAGAATCGGTTTGCGAGAGACTAATTCCATCTTAGGCTTGAGCTCATCTGGAATGAAAGGCAAGCCTTTTGGAACCTCTACCGTTGAAGCTTCCTTGAACAATTGCTTAGTCAAGCGATCTTCCAGCGAATGAAAGGTAATGACTGAGATTCTTCCATCCACTGCTAGTAATTCCATAGCTTGCTGGATGGACTCATCTGCCGCTCCCAGTTCATCGTTAACTTCAATTCGAATAGCCTGGAAAATCTGCTTGGCAGGATGGCCCTTCTTCTTGAGCTCCTTGGCAGGCTTAGCAGACTTGATAATCTCTGCCAACTCAGTCGTTGTCTCGATTGGCTTCACTTGACGTACTTGTTCAATCTTACGCGCAATCTGTTTAGAGAATTTGTCCTCGCCATACTTGAAGAAAATACGAACCAAGTCATGATAGTCATAGTGGTTCACCACTTCATAGGCTGTCAGACTAGCTTCCTGATTCATCCGCATATCTAGTGGCGCATCCTTTTTATAAGAAAAACCACGCTCACGCTGATCTAGTTGAGGACTAGACACTCCCAAGTCATAACAAATGCCATCAATTTCTTCTACACCTGCTTCCTGCAAACGGGCTTTCAAATGACGGAAGTTGTCCTTGACAAAGGTGACCATCCCCTTTTCAATATAGGGTGCTAAACGCTTTTGCGCATTATCAATGGCGTTTTGATCTTGGTCAAAGGCATACAAATGCCCCTTTTCACTTAATTTACTTAATAAATACTCGCTATGGCCTGCTCCACCCAAGGTTGCATCAACGTAAATGCCATCAGGCTTCACATCTAGCATATCAATGGTCTCATGGAGCATAACCGTTACATGATGAAATTCTTTAGTCATATCTTATCTATTTTACCACAATTCTGACTAGCTTGCACTCGCTAAAGCAAAAACCTTCCTTGTTACTTTATCACTTGTATTCAGCAGGTGACTCAGCTACCTGAGCTAGTTCTACTCGTTCCTGGGGATTCAAGTGTTGGTGCACAGCCTCTGCCACTGCTCTTGGTATACCAACTCCCACAATTTCATCCACACTGGCTTCCTTGATTTTTGTCAGAGATTTGAAATATTTCATCAAGTTCTGCTTGCGTTTTGGACCCAGGCCTTCAATTCCATCCAATTGAGAGGAGAAGGAATTTTTAGAGCGCAGTTGACGGTGGAAGGTAATGGCAAAGCGATGAACCTCATCCTGAATGCGTTGTAGGAGGAAAAATTCTTGAGAATTGCGAGATAGCTCTACCACCTCAAGCGGATCTCCAAAGAGCAATTCATGGGTTTGGTGCTTGTCATTTTTTTGCAGACCTGCAATAGGAATATCCAAACCCAACTCTTCTTGAATAACCTGCTTAGCGATATTGACTTGTCCTTGTCCCCCATCAATGACGATCAAATCAGGCGGTGTCAAGCCATCACGCTGGACGCGCCCATAGCGTCTGCGAATAACCTCTCGCATACTTGCGTAGTCATCTGGCCCCACAACTGTCTTAATCTTATACTTGCGGTAATCCTTCTTGCTCGGTTTCCCGTTAACAAAAACAACCATGGCAGAAACTGGACTAGTCCCCATGATATTGGAGTTGTCAAAGGACTCGATACGGACTGGGGTTGGAATTTGTAAAAGTCGTCCCAAGTTTTCAATGGCACCTTGAGTCTTTTCAACTGATTTTTCTAGCAGGTTAAATTTTTGCTCCAAGCTTACACGCGCATTTTTGATAGCCAGATTAACCAGTTGTTTTTTCTCCCCACGTTGGGGCTTGAGAATTTTGGTATCCACCAAGGCTTTGACTGCCTCTTCATCAATATCCTGAGGAATCAAAATCTCATTGGGAATCAGATGAGATTTTTCTTGATAAAACTGCCCAACGTAAGTCAGGAAATCTTCATCTGGATCATTGTAGTAAGGAAAAAGGTTGACATCACGCTCAATGAGCTTACCTTGACGGACAAAGAAAACCTGAACACACATCCAACCCTTATCTACATAGTAGCCAAAGACATCGCGGTTTTGGAGGTCCTTGGCCATAACACGCTGCTTGGTTCGAAGGGTTCCAATAGCCTGAATCAAATCACGGTATTCCGCCGCACGCTCAAATTCCATGCTCTGAGCTGCCACATTCATCTTTTCCTTGAGGTCATCGATGATTTTGTCATCCTGCCCCTTTAGAAAATCAGAGACTTCTTGAGCCATGGCTTTGAAATAAGCCTCGTCTTTCTTACAGATGGTGTGAGCCATGCACTGGCCAATATGGTAATAGAAGCAGACCTTTGATGGTGGATTGGTACACTTACGAAAAGGAAAAATCCGATCCAATAGCCGTTTAATTTCATTGGCCGCGCCCACATCCGGATAGGGTCCAAAATAGAGACCTCCGTCTTTCTTGACCTGACGGGTGATAATCAAGCGAGGATAGCGCTCATTGGTAATTTTGATGAAAGGATAGGACTTGTCGTCCTTGAGCATAATATTGTATTTAGGCTTATTTTCCTTAATCAAGTTGATTTCCAAAAGGAGGGCCTCAATATTAGACTCCGTGACAATAAACTCAAAGTCTACAATTTCAGACACCAAGGCTTCTGTTTTAGTATCATGACTTCCGCGGAAATAGGACCGTACACGATTACGTAGATTTTTAGCCTTTCCTACATAGATAATCGTACCATTTTTATCTTTGTGAATGTAACAACCAGGGCTGGTCGGCAAGAGCTCCAGTTTTGATTTAATCAAGTTATTCATAGTTCCATTATAGCAAAAAGCTCCCCTCATTGCTTACATCAGGGAGCTCTATTTTTCGTTTGAAAATCACTTATTCTCCAGACTCATAAAGTTCTTGAACTGCTTGAACATCTTGAGCCTGAATACCATAATAAGAACCTGCTGGCTGCATGACTGACACTTCATTAGTATGTTCCAAGCCAATGGCATGTCCTAGCTCATGCTCGGCCGTATGCAAGATGCGATCATAGGTATAGCCATAGTTTGGATTGGATAGATAATAATGATTCAAACGAACTGTTACAGAAGTGAATTGTTTGGTAAGGAGATTTGTCTGACTCTCCGCCTCACCAGCAACAGATGTGGAGCCATCATTCATTTCAGTCGCAAAAATAGTTGCTTGGTCAGGTTCTGTCACAAGTACAAAATTAAAAGCGCCAGTCTGATTCCAATTGGTAATAGCCTCAACGTAAGCCTTTTGAAAGGTTGCATCCATTTGAGGATCAATATAAATTGTCGCCTGCGCTTGGGGCCATTTTACTCCTGAGTCTTGATGATGGTCGGTCTGAGACAAACCTTGCAACTTACCAGTTTCTTGCCATTGATGCCAGGCTGCTTGACCAACTTGAACAAGTTGCCCCGCTTGATTGAAGACACCAGATAAATCTCCCGTCACATACCAGAGAATCCCTAAAGCAATGAGAATTAAGACTACAAGAGTCCACACAAGGCGCCAGAACATGCGCCAAATCCTTAGTAACAATCGACATAGAACACGAATAATCCAGAACATGATTTCCCGCCTTTCTAAAAAATAAGAACCCATCTTTAAGCCATGGATTCCCATTCTAAAGATAGATTCTTTATTTTACTGAAACAAACTAAAAGAAAGCTAAAATCAAGACAAGCGTTCTTCCAAAACAAAATCGATTGGCAAAGTAGCCAAAAAGCGTTCCAATTGTTTTTCCCAATAATACCACTCATGAGTTCCTGCACTGTGGCTATAGGTCACATCAAAACCGAGTTTCTTGAGATTCTTCACTGCTAGATTATTAGCAGCATATAAGAAATCTTGCTCACCACACCAAGCCCAGAGTTTGGTCTTCTTGTCTGACTTTTTAGCAAGGCTTTCAAGCGAATAGGGACTAGTTTTCCAGTTATCAAGCTTACCAAAAACTCCTCGCCAATAGGCAAGCGTTCCAAGATTTTGACTTTCTGGAGAAAACTCTTCGAAACTAAGAGCACCAGAAAGACTAGCTGCATGTGAGAAACGGTTAGTCGACAGTGCCAACTTGAAGGAACCGTAGCCTCCCATTGAAAGGCCAGCGATAAAAGTTTTTTCACGCTTGCTAGACATATTAGGGAAGAAACGTTTGAGTACTTTAGGCAGTTCTTCTGCTAGAGCTGTATAGTAGTTATAGCCATACTGAGTATCTGTATACCAGCCATTACTTGTATTAGGCATGACAACAATCAGATTAGTCCCTCGCACCAAGCGCTCTACATTGGTCCGTTTGAGCCAGCTATTATGATTCCCTGACATCCCATGTAAGAGATAGAGGACAGGAATATCTGTAGAATCTGGCTCCTCAACCCGAGACGCATCTGGGTAGAGAACATTCACTCCCCACTCCATATCTAAAACTTCTGAGTAATACTCAATCTTCATTACTGCCATAACTTGCTCCTTATTCATTTAAGATAAGAAAAAGCCGAAACTCGACTTTCTCTCTTGCTATTTGATCCTATTTTGCTTCCATGACTACTGGCAAGATAGCTGGGCGGCGCTTGGTTTGGTCAAAGAGGAATTTAGACAAATTGTCACGAACCTTACCTTTGAGGTCTGCCCAGTCAAATTCCTCACCTTGGAGGTAGTCTTCAACCGTTTGGTTCACCAACTCTGTACTTTCACGCAAGATATCACGGCTCTTCTTGAGATAGACAAATCCACGCGTGTGCACTCGAGCTCTAGCGATGATTTTTTTCTCACGACGGTTAACAGTAATAGCAACGATGAAAATCCCATCTTCTGACAAGACCTTACGGTCACGAAGAACGACATTGCCAACATCCCCAATGGCATTCCCGTCAATCAAGACGTCGCCTGCTGTAACTGCACCAGATGGAACAAAGTCTCCATGCTCGTAAGACATAGTAGTCCCTTTTTTAGGGATAAAAATACGTTCTGGTAGCATACCAACTGCCATAGCAGCCTTTGCATGGGCATCCAACTCACGGTATTCTCCTTGAATCGGGAAGAGATACTGAGGTTGTAAGAGATTGATCATCAATTGAAGATCACGCGCATTCCCATGTCCTGACACACGCAAGCTATGAGTAATTGGCTTGACAACTCCACCTGCTTGGTAGACCATATTTTCCACACGTGCCATCACTGCTTCCTTGGCGATTGATGGTGTTGTAACGATATAGACCAGGTCACCTTCTTTGATTTCAACATAACGGTGACGACCGATAGACATCTTGCGTAGGCCGTTAATGGGTTCACCCATACGTCCAGTTTCAAGGATAATTAATTCGTGATCTTCAAAACGAGACATATCTTTTGGCTTAATCAAAAGATTTTCACTTGCTAGAGACAATTTTTTCAAGCGAATCGCTGTACGGACGATATTTTCAATATCAAATCCTGTCAAAACAACACGGCGTCCTGTCTCCGCGGCTGCATCAAAAACTTGCTGGATACGAGAAAGGTTACTTGCAACCGCAGCAACGATGATACGTCCATCCCAGTCAGAGATGGTTTGCGTGATTTCTACACCAACTTCATTTTCACTGGCTACTTGGATATTGCTATCTGCATTAGCCGAGTCACTGAGCAAAGCCAAGACCCCTTCGCGACCAATCTCTGCCAATCGACCGAAGTCAGTAGCATAGGATTCACTAGCCGTTTGGTCAAACTTGAAATCTCCTGTGTAAACAACATTTCCTTCAGACGTTTTTAAGACCACACCCAAACTTTCTGGGATAGAGTGGGTTGTACGGAAGAAGGATACTACCGTTCCACCAAAATCAATCTCTGTATTTTCATCAATGACATGGAAATCATCAAATTTCTTGACACTGTCATTCCCCTTAACAAAAAGCTTGGCAAGTTCGATGGTCAGCTCTGAGCCAAATACAGGAACCTTAGCTTCTGCCAAGAGATAAGGAAGGGCACCAATCGCATCCGCATGCCCGTGTGTTAAGAAAACCCCAGCAATACGGTCGCTATTTTCAAACAGATATTCCATATTTGGAATAACGACATCGACACCCAACTGTTCGTTTTCAGGATATTTCAAACCTGCGTCCAATACAAAAATCGAGTCGTTAATCTCTGCGATGTACATGTTCTTACCATTTTCACGTACACCCCCAAGTGTTGTTAATTTAATAGTATTCATTTTTCCTCCGAATAGTCACTTCAACTTGTTTGTAGAGCTTTAAAAGCTCTCTTTTTCTGAAAGTACAATTCACTTTCAGCCGAATCTTTTCCATTCATTATACCATTTTTTTACTAATTTTCAAAATGAATCTCACACATAATCCGACTTCAACCATCTGTTTTTATCTTATAATTACAAGATGGCTAAATCCCAACCAATCCATCAGATTACCTCGATTCTTCAACTACTTCGACAAGATTAACAAGTACTTCTCGGCCACAGTAGGTTCTGTTTGCTCCCAAAATCCTTATCCACCATCAACCTTTATATCACACACTTTTGGACATAAGCTTCTAATAAAAATCAGCATGGCAAGCAACTTTATCTCTTGCTCCAAAAAACATACATATCCAAAAGCATCCCCTGAACAAAGATAAACTCACTTCAATCCTTTCCCCTGTTAGGGTTTGTAATCTATCAGGAATTTCTTTTCCACTTCTTTCTCCATTTTCTACTTCAACTAACTTCCACTTGAGAGCAAACAAAAAGAGTCAGCAAGCCAACTCTTTCTATCTCTATTCACTTTTTTCCATTAAGAAATCATAGATTTCCTGGACTGTTCCAAGCGCCATTATTTCTTGCTCTTTGACAGTTTGTTTCAGTTTTTGATAAATCTGACTTTCAGCCATATCACGCTTTTCAGCCTCTTTATTCACCCTCATGACTCCATTCTCAATGGTCACAAAGCCAAGCTCTTCAAATATCTGAATCATTTTAACTAATAGGATTTGCTCAATCTTGAGATAGGCTGCCAAATCCTTGAGTTTATAGCGAATATCAAACTCTGGGAACTGATAGATGGTTTTATACAATTTTGCAAACTGCTCTCTCGTTCCAAATCCCGTCAAGTAATAAGCCTTAGCTATATCATTTTTAAAGTAAATAGCTGAAAACTCCTGCTCCTGACAGATTTTCTTAAGGAGGGATATATCTTCAGGGATATTTTTTATGACAATAGCTGAACAAGAGGTTACATCAGGTAACTCTTGCCTAAAGTCCAAAACAGGTACCCCTTCTGGTAATAGGGCATTCTTGCCACGGATGTTAAAGAGCTGGACACCTTCTACACGGGCATCAACCATCATCAACTGCAAAGTTGTTTGTCCATTCCATTGGTTGACAGAAAGAGTCACTGCCAATTCCAGTTGCTTGGTCTGTGAGAATTCAGTCGCCCATTTACCTTGGCCAAAAGCGACCACCTCAAAACTAGCCTCACCTTTGGAAATTTTCAGCTTGAGATGAGCATTACCAGCTCCCATAACGCGAGCATTCTCAACTTGAAAATCTCGAATATAGAAGATAGGTTTTTGGTTATCCATCCCAAAAGGAGCTAGACGTTCAAAACTTTTGACCGTCTCCAGACTCAAGGCCTCTAAATCCAGTTCTTCGTCTAAAAATAGATTGTTTTTACCTTGGGCATCTGCACCTTTTTCTCGGATATAGGCTTCCAAAAGATCAGACAAGACTTCCAACTTATCCACTTCGAGGGTCATACCTGCAGCACCTGCGTGACCACCAAATGCGATAAACAGTTCTCGATGTGGGTCCAAAGCTTCAAAGATATCGACTGCTTCTATGCTTCGAGCACTACCCTTGGCACGTCCATCTTCGATATTAAGCACAATAACTGTCTGACCTAGTTCTTCAAGCAAACGCCCTGCCACAATTCCAAGAACTCCCGGATTCCAGCCTTCTTTAGCCAAAACTTGAACACTTTTATCAGGATCCACCATGCCCTTGGCTTCATCGTAAATGGACTGAACAATTTCCTTACGTTCTTCATTCTTTTGATGAATCAAAAGGGCGATTTCATGCACTTCCTCATCGTCAAATCCAGTCAACAAATCAATAGCTGGATTGGGATCATCCAAACGTCCTAGAGCATTTAAACGCGGTGCTAACTGAAAACCAACTGTCTCTTCTGTCACATCACTACTCGAAATCCCAGCGATTTCAAACATTTCTTGCAATCCCATTCGCTGAGTATTGCGCAAAACCTCAAGACCATATTGGACCATGATACGATTTTCGTCCGTCAAGCTGACCATGTCGGCAATTGTCCCGATTGCAACCAAGTCTAACAACTCAACCTGTACTTCTTCCAAAAGGGCACAAGCTAGCTTAAAAGCAACACCACAACCCGCCAAATGCTTGAAAGGATAGTCAGCCCCTGGATGTTCAGGATGGATAATAGCATAGGCATCTGGTAAAACCTCAGGCATAGAATGGTGGTCGGTCACAATGACGTCCACTCCCATAGACTGGGCCAAATCAATGGCTTCATGCCCTGCCACACCATTATCCACCGTCACAATCAAAGACACGCCCTGCTGTTCGATAAAATATTTGTAGACACTGGCATTTGGACCATAGCCGTCCGTAAAACGATTGGGAAGATAGACCAGGCACTCAGCACCCAACTGTTCTAAACTCTCCTTAACAATAGAAGCCGAAGTCATCCCATCCGCATCGTAGTCCCCGTAAATGAGAATCAACTCCCCTTGCTCAATAGCCTGACGAATCCGCTCCACTGCTTTTTCCATATCATGCAGAAGATAGGGATCATGCAAATCATCTAAAGAAGGTTCTAAAAATTTTTTCAGACCGGCCTCATCCTGAATGCCTCGTTCAAATAACAAACGAGCTACTTCAGGTCCCAAACCAGCTTTCTTAGCTATCTTTGTAAAATCCGCATCCTCAACTTGCGGAGCAAATTGCCAATTATAAGTAGGAATTATCAAAAAAATCATCCACTCTTTCTTACGATTCTATCGTTTTATTATAACATGATTTTCAGTTTTTCTCTATCTGCTTTGCTTTTATCAAAGTTTTACTATTTTCTTTGTAATATCATTTGACAGGAAAACGCTTTTGTTGTAGAATCTATGTTAAAAAATCTAACACAAAGGAGAATGATTATGACTTTAGTAGAATTTAAAGCTGTTGAAAAGTATTACGGAGACTACCACGCACTCCAGAATATCAACCTTCGTTTTGAAAAAGGTCAAGTCGTTGTGTTACTTGGACCATCTGGTTCTGGAAAGTCCACACTTATCCGTACCATCAATGGTCTAGAGGCAATTGATAGTGGAAGTCTCCTTGTAAACGGGCACCAAGTAGCAGGTGCTAGCCAAAAAGATTTGGTCCCTCTCCGCAAGGAAGTAGGGATGGTTTTCCAACATTTTAATCTTTATCCACATAAGACTGTGTTAGAAAATGTAACTCTCACACCGATTAAAGTACTAGACAAAGATCCCAAAGAGGCTCAAAAAACTGCGCAAAAATATTTAGAATTTGTAAATATGTGGGATAAGAAAGACGCCTATCCAGCTACCCTTTCAGGTGGACAAAAGCAACGAGTAGCTATCGCTAGAGGCCTAGCTATGAAACCTGAACTCCTCCTCTTTGACGAACCAACCTCAGCTCTCGACCCCGAAACAATCGGTGATGTCCTAGCTGTTATGCAAAAACTAGCCCACGACGGCATGAATATGATCATTGTCACACACGAAATGGGCTTCGCTCGTAAGGTAGCTGATCGCATCATCTTTATGGCAGATGGGCAAGTCCTGGTCGATACAACAGATGTGGATGCATTTTTTGATCACCCAAGTGAACCGCGCGCCCAACAATTTCTCAGCAAGATTATCAACCACGAAAGTGACAAGGTCAAATAAGGAGACGCCTATGAAAAAGAATTTCTTTCTTGCAACAGTAGTTACCAGCCTTTTAAGCATTGGATTTGTGACATCAGTTCAAGCAGATACCAGTATCTCAGATATCCAAAAAAAGGGAGAAATCGTTGTCGGCGTCAAACAAGACGTCCCGAATTTCGGCTATAAAAATCCGAAAACAGGAGAATTCTCAGGTATTGAAACAGATTTAGCTAAACTGATTGCAGATCAACTCAAGGTCAAGGTCCGCTATGTTCCAGTTACTGCCCAAACGCGAGGTCCTCTATTAGACAACGAACAAGTGGATATGGATATCGCCACCTTCACAATTACTGATGAACGAAAAAAACTCTACAACTTCACCAGCCCTTACTATACAGACGCCTGTGGATTTTTGGTAAATAAATCAGGTAAGATTAAAGATATTGAGAATTTAAATGGAAAAACCATTGGAGTCGCACAAGGATCCATCACCCAAAAACTGATTACAGAGCTAGGTAATAAAAAAGGACTATCCTTTAAATTTGTCGAACTCGGCTCTTATCCTGAATTGATCACCTCCCTCCACGCCCATCGGATTGATGCCTTCTCAGTAGACCGTTCTATCCTTTCCGGATATAGCAGCAAAAGAACAGAACTACTTGACGATAGCTTCAAACCTTCTGACTATGGTATTGTAACCAAAAAATCAAACACGCAACTGAATGACTACCTAGATCAATTGGTTGTCAAATGGAGTCAGGATGGGACCTTGCATGACTTATACGATCGCTACAATCTCAAACCTTCCAAACACTCAGCAGAATAAGGAGGTAGCTACATGATAGATTCATCATCTTGGACAGCTTATTTTCAACATTTTGGTCAATTTTTTAACGGATTTCTCTTTACTATAGCTATCGCTCTAGGTTCTTTTGCCCTAGCCATGCTATTGGGCATCCTATTTGGTACCTTATCCACTAGCAAACATGGCAGTTTACGGATCTTGTCCCGTATCTTTGTCGAATTTTATCAAAACACCCCTCTCCTAGTTCAGTTCGTTATTGTATTTTACGGCTTGCCCCTGATTAGTAACCATACTATCATGATTCCTATCTACTGGACTGCCGTTCTTTGCGTCGGACTCTACCACGGTGCCTATATCGCCGAGGTCATTCGATCAGGAATTCAGTCTATCCCTAGAGGCCAACTCGAAGCCGCTCTTTCTCAGGGATTCACCTACCAAAATGCAATGCGCCTGATTATCTTACCGCAGGCTTTTCGCATCATTCTCCCTCCCTTAACCAACCAAGTCGTCAACCTGATTAAGAATACTTCGACAGTAGCTATCATTTCTGGAGTTGATCTCATGTTTGTCACCAAATCTTGGTCCGCACTCAACGGAAACTATGTCCCTGCCTTTTTAGGCGCCGCCTTCTTCTACTTTGCCCTCTGCTTCCCTGTTGCTCAATTTGGACGAAAAATGGAGCAAGCTAACAAAAAAGCTTATTCACTTTAGGAGGTTTTTATGGAAAGTATTCTTGAAGTTCTCAGTCTAGACAACCTCATCTTTATTTTAAAAGGTTTTGGTCTAACCCTCTATATCTCTTTGATTGCTATCACGCTTTCAACACTAATTGGAACCATCCTCGCTGTCATGCGTAATGGAAAAAACACCCTATTACGAATCCTTGCTAGTGTCTACATTGAATTTGTACGAAATGTTCCTAATTTACTATGTATTTTCACTATTTTTTTAGTCTTTAAAATGAAATCTACCCCAGCCGGAATCACTGCCTTTACTCTCTTTACATCTGCAGCCCTTGCTGAAATTATCCGAGGTGGTCTTAACGCAGTGGATCAAGGACAATACGAGGCTGGAATGGCACAAGGCTTCTCCTATCGCCAAATCCTCTATCACATCATCCTACCGCAAGCCATCCGCAAGATGCTCCCTGCCATCATCTCTCAATTTGTAACAGTGATTAAGGATACAAGTCTTCTATACTCTGTAATCGCCCTCCAAGAGCTTTTTGGTGCCAGTCAAATCCTCATGGGCCGATATTTTGAACCGGAACAGGTTTTCAGCTTATATATCCTGATCGCCCTAATCTACTTCAGTTTCAACCTAGCTATTTCAAGCCTTTCACGGACTCTAGCAAAACGTTGGCAACAAGCTGCAGAATAACAAGAGGTTGGGACAAAAGATCCCGACCACACTTTTTATTAGCAATCAAACTTTGACGCGGTAGCTGATTGAACTTTTTGTTCGTCTTTTAGACTCCCAAAAGCTCCTAATCATCCTCACAGGGCTGAGACTACGAAATCGAGACTTTGTCTATCGATTTCTGTCCCACCGCCTTTTGAGAGAAATCTTTTTGCTTATTTCTTTACTAGAAAATAAGCTAGGAAATGTTAAACTACCAAACTTTATGCTAGACTAGAAATATGGAACATCATTTTAATCATCGAGCAGAATCATTTGATTCTCCAAAAAATCAATTTCTGGCCGATCTTGTTTGCCAGCATCTAGTAAAACAAGTGCCTGATTTGTCAAACAAATCAATCCTAGACTTTGGAGGTGGAACTGGCCTTATCGCCCTTCCTCTTGCCAAACAAGCTAAATCAGTGACCTTGGTTGATATTGCAGACAAGATGCTTGCGCAAGCTCGTCTCAAGATTGAAAGTCAAAAGCTTGCAAACCTATACTTGATTCAACAGGATTTATTACTTGAACCACTTGAAGAAGAGTTCGATCTTATTATCGTCAGTCGAGTTCTTCATCATATGCCTAATCTCGAGGACAGTCTGGCTATGTTCAAGGAACATTTGACTCATGGCGGACAACTCTTTATCGCTGATTTTACTCTACCAGAAGGAGAGACACACGGTTTTATCATTTCTGAACTTGAAGAAAGTCTCAGCCAACAAGGTTTCTCGGAAATAACAAGTCAAATACTCTACAGCTCAGACCATCTCTTTCTCCATAAACCTTCCCAATTATTTCTTACAAGCAGCAAGAATATTTAAGACTCGAGGTATTAGACTAGTCCTAAAAACAATGCAAATACTACCCTCTACTCAGCTTTTGCATTTTCCCAACAGATAAGGTATAATAGTTGTGTTGTCTTTTGGGGTCGTTACGGATTCGACAGGCATTATGAGGCATATTTTGCGACTCGTGTGGCGGCGTAAACGCTCAGTTAAATATAACTGCAAAAAATAACACTTCTTACGCTCTAGCTGCCTAAAAACCAGCAGGCGTGACCCGATTCGGATTGCTCGTGTCTGATGACAGGTCTTATTATTAGCGAGATACGATCAAGCTTCGTCTAGCAGTTTGATAAGAGATTTATAGACTCGCAGTTTCTAGGCTTGAGTTATGTGTCGAGGGGCTGTTAAAACAATACATAACCTATGGTTGTAGACAAATATGTTAGCAGGTGTTTGGACGTGGGTTCGACTCCCACCGGCTCCATTATATTAAAAAACGTTGATGATCTCAACGTTTTTTCTGTCCTCATACAAGTTTACAATGTTACATCAAGATACTTAAAAGATGTCAACATTAAGTTTTCTTCTATAGAAAATAACATATACATTGAACAGCTATTCAATTGAATTTTTAGCATTTCAAAGATCTGTAAGACTGACATTTCACCATTCTCCTAATCTTTATCTATCAAAAAAACCGTAAGAATTTCTTCTTACGGTTTTTCTAGCAAACTCATAGAATCAAGATTCTCAAATTTGCTTTATCAGAGTAATGTTTTACTCTTCTTCCTTGCGTTTTTTAGCGAAGAGAAGTCCACCTGTCGCTGCTGCAAGTAGTGCTAGACCAACTGAAGCGTTAGATTGCTCTGTACCAGTATTTGGCAATTCTTTCGCTCCAGCTTTCTTAGATGCTGGGTTAGCAGATGACTCTTTAGTTGCTTCTTTCACTGTCTTCTCTGGTGTCAAGACTGCTACTGAACCATCTGGGAAGGTTACTGTCGCTGTACCATCGTTGCCTACTTCTACCTTGCTTGCTGTTGGGTTAGCTTTCTTAACTTCGTCAGCTACCTTAGCTTTTTCTGCATCTGTAAGAGCTGATGGGTTCACTACTGGGGTGATTGCTGGGTTCTTAACGCCATTTGAATCAGCTTCTTTCACTGTCTTCTCTGGTGTCAAGACTGCTACTGAACCATCTGGGAAGGTTACTGTCGCTGTACCATCGTTGCCTACTTCTACCTTGCTTGCTGTTGGGTTAGCTTTCTTAACTTCGTCAGCTACCTTAGCTTTTTCAGCATCTGTAAGAGCTGATGGGTTTACAACTGGGGTGATTGCTGGATCTTTAGTTGCTACTTTTGGTGCACTTTCATCTGATGTCTTACCATCTTTGCTTGCTTTAGCAGTAACTGGACCTGCTGGGATTTCAACTGTTGGAGTGATGCTCGCTTTGCCATCTTCTCCTGTTACACCTTCGCCAATCTTATTGCCATCCTTGTCGAACAGCTCTACTTTAGTACCTGGGTCTGCAGTTACTTCAACTGGAGTCTTAGTACCTGCTTTACCTATAAGGTCTGCTGTAATTTTTGGTTGAGTTAGTGCACTTGAATCTTTAACAGTCACCTTAACTGGGACTTCATCCTTAGAACCATCTGGGTAAGTGACTACTACTGTTGTTCCTTTATCACCTGGAGTAGTTGTATCTACTGGTGTCTTGAACTCGAAGGTTGTACCTTCTGGAAGCTCTCCAACGTTGCCGATTGAATCTTTAGCGTTTGGTTTATCACCTGGTTTAACACTTTGATCTTTCGCTACTGGGGTGTTCTTATCTGCATCTGTACGTGGATCTTTTACAGTAACCTTAACTGGAACTTCATCCTTAGAGCCATCTGGGTATGTTACAACTACGATAGCGTCTTTGTCGCCTTCTGTTGTAGTGTCTACCGGTGTCTTGTACTCGAATTTAGTTCCTGATGGAAGATCACCTACATTACCGATTGAATCTTTAGCGTTTGGTTTATCACCTGGTTTAACACTTTGATCTTTCGCAACTGGGGTGTTCTTATCTGCATCTGTGCGTGGTTCTTTCACAGTCACCTTAACTGGAACTTCATCTTTAGAACCATCTGGGTATGTTACAACTACGATAGCGTCTTTGTCGCCTTCTGTTGTAGTGTCTACTGGTGTCTTGTACTCGAATTTAG